>JANOUM010000437.1:0-9336 GCA_031416855.1 Rhodoferax sp.
CACCGGCCGGATCCAGATCTACATCAAGGGCGAGGTTATCGGTGCCGATGCGTACGAGCACTTCAAGCACTGGGACCTCGGCGACATCTTCGGAGTCCATGGCTACATGTTCCGGACCCGCACCGGCGAGATCTCTATCCATGCACCCAAATTGAGGCTGCTTACCAAGAGTTTGCGCCCCATGCCGGACAAGTTTCACGGCGTGCATGACCAGGAGTTGAAATACCGCCAACGCTACGTCGACCTGATGACCGATGAACAGGCCCGCAAGCGCTTCATGGCGCGCAGCCGCGCGGTCAGCTCCATGCGCGAGTTCATGGTCGCGCATGGGTTCCTCGAGGTCGAGACACCGATGCTGCACCCGATCCCCGGCGGGGCCAATGCGAAACCCTTCACCACCCACCACAACGCGCTGGACCAGCAGATGTACCTGCGTATTGCGCCTGAGCTCTACCTCAAGCGGCTCATCGTGGGCGGCTTCGACAGGGTGTTCGAAATCAACCGCAACTTCCGCAATGAAGGCATGTCGGTGCGGCACAACCCCGAGTTCACGATGATGGAGTTTTATGCAGCCTACTGGAATTACCAGGACCTGATGGTGTTCACCCAGGAGCTGGTGCGCGACGCGGCGCGCAAGGCCACGGGCAGCCTGCAACTGAGTTACGACGGCAAACCGGTCGACCTGGAACCGGAGTTCGAACGCCTGACCATCATCCAGGCGATTGCCAAATACACGGATGCCGGGGCAAACGTCCACGACAAGCACTGGCTGGTCAGCACCTTGAGACAGCTGGGCAAGACGGAAGAGCGCCACAAACTGTCGCAACGTACCCTTGCCAGCCTGCAGGTGATGTACTTCGAGGAGACGGTCGAAGACCAGCTCTGGCAACCTACCTTCATCTGCGAGCATCCGGTCGAAATCTCCCCGCTGGCCCGCGCCAGCGACATCCATCCGGAGGTCACCGAGCGCTTTGAGCTCTACATCACCGGCCGGGAGTTTGGCAATGGCTTCAGCGAGTTGAACGATGCGGAGGACCAGGCCGCCCGCTTTCACGCCCAGGTGGCGGCGAAGGACGGCGGGGACGACGAGGCCATGTACTTCGACCATGACTTCGTGCGCGCACTTGAATATGGCATGCCACCCGCCGGAGGTTGCGGCATTGGCGTCGACCGGCTGATGATGTTGCTGACCGACAGCCCCAGCATCCGCGACGTCATCCTGTTCCCGGCATTGCGGCGGGAACTCCCGCTGGCTTGATGGGGAGCACAGTCAGAGAATGAGGTCCAGTGCCCGCATGTAGTGCGGGTTGACCATCAGGTCGTCCCAGCCGAGCGCCACGGAACGCGGCAGCAGGTCCAGCCGTCGCTCTGCACTAGCCGGGTCCGGCCGCCATGCCCCTTTTGCCTGGGCGTCTTCCAGGCCCCGGATGAGGGTATCGATTGCGTGCCCGCCATGTACGCTCTGGTTGCACAGCAGCACCATGTCGCAGCCGGCCTGCAGTGCCACGACGGCTGCTTCGCTGTAGTCCACGACCCGGCCGTCGATGACACGGGCTCCGGCCATGCTCAGGTCGTCGCTGAATATGGCGCCGCAAAAGCCAAGCCGCGCGCGCAGGATGTCCTTGAGCCATTTGGCGGAGAAACCCGCCGGACGACTGTCCACGGCCGGGTAGATCACGTGCGCCGGCATCACGCTGGACAGGGAGGTCGCGAGCCATGCGTAGGGCGCGCCATCCTGCCCGAGGATGGCACCGAGGCCGCGCCGGTCGCGCGCGATGTCGGTGTGCGAATCGGCCCTGACAAACCCGTGCCCGGGAAAATGCTTGCCGCAATTGGACATGCCGCTCTGGAGCATACCGTGCATCAAGCTCTTGGCCAGCAGGGCAACCACGGCCGGGTCACGAGCGAATGCGCGATCGCCGATCACGCCACTTGCACCATGGTCCAGGTCCAGCACCGGTGCGAAACTCAAGTCCACGCCGCAGGCGCGCAACTCCGCACCCAGCACGAATCCGCAGGCTGTGGCGGCAGCCGTCGCCCGCAAGGCGCTGGCCCGGGCATCACCGGCTGCGGCGTCCATCCACATTTGCCCCAGCGCACCCATTGCGGGCAGATGGGTGAATCCATCGGTGCGAAACCGCTGTACCCGGCCGCCTTCATGGTCCACCAGGATCAACAGGTCACTCCGGACCGACTTGATCTCCGCGCACAGGGCACCGAGTTGCTCGCGATCGCGCCAATTGCGGCCAAACAGTATCAGCCCTCCAACCAGGGAATGGCGCAGACGGTCGCGGTCGACGGCGGTCAACGCCAGGCCGGCCACATCGATGATCAGGGGCGCATGGGGGATGTCGAAATCGTCGGCAATTGGCATGGCAGGTTGATTTTGATAACAGAACAACTGGGGTGTCTTGACGCGTCAGTCCGACGTCTCGACAACACAAAAGCTGGCCGCGTAGTCGGTTTCATCCGTCACGGTCACGTGGGCCCGCAAACGCCGCGCCTCAAACCACTGCATCAACCCGCCGTGCAGCAAGACGCAGGGTTTGCCAGCCTGGGGTTGGCCGGCCTGTACGGTGCCGATTTCGCACAGACGCCAGGTCATCGGCATACGCATGCCCAGCCCGATTGCCTTGCTGAAGGCCTCCTTGGCGCTGAAGCGCGTCGCCAGGTAACGCACTCCGCGCTCAGGCCAACGCGCGCCGCGCGCCTTCCAGACGATAAGCTCATGGTCGCTCAGGATCTTCTGGGCAAAGCGATCGCCATGCCGCTCCAGGCTCGCGCGAATGCGCCGGATGTCACAGATATCGGTCCCGATACCGTAAATCATGGCGGCCTGACTAACGTGCTACGCCGACCAGTGCATCGTCGATGCAGCGCAGATAAGCCGCGACGGTTGCCGCATAACCCATTTCCAGTGCGTCCGAGATCAGCGCATGGCCGATCGACACCTCGCTCACGTCCGGCACAGCCGTCAGGAACCTTGTCAGGTTGTCACGGTTCAGGTCGTGGCCGGCATTGACCCCCAGCCCGGCAGCCAGCGCTGCCCGCGCGGCGCTGGCGTAACGCTCTGTTTGGAAGGCCTGCTGCGGCCCACCCCAAGCCTGCGCGTACGGTTCGGTGTAGAGCTCCACCCGGTCTGCGCCGATATCCCTTGCCATGGCCATGGCGCCCGGGTCCGGATCCATGAACAGGCTCACGCGCACACCCAACCGGCACACCTCGGCAATCAGCGGCTTCAGACGCGCGGCATCCTTCTTCAGATCCCACCCGTGGTCGCTCGTGAACTGTCCCTCGCCATCGGGCACCAGGGTGCACTGGTGCGGACGCAGTTCGCGCACCAATGGCATCAGGTTCTGGAACGGATTTCCTTCGATGTTGAACTCCCGACCCGGCCAGGCCGCAACTGTCACCGCCAGTTCGGCCATGTCCGAGGTGCGGATATGGCGTTGGTCCGGACGCGGGTGCACCGTGATCCCGTCAGCCCCCGCACGCAGACAAAGCTCCGCCGCCCGCACCACCGAAGGTATGCCGAGATGGCGGGTGTTGCGCACCAGCGCGACCTTGTTCAGGTTGACTGACAATGACGCCCTTCTCATAGGGATTGCAGGTCTAGCATCATTTGCCGTGTACGCAGAGTAGTAACCCCGCAATGGTAATTGAGCAAGGCGCGCAACTGCGGCTTGAGTTCGTTGACCACCGGGGTACAGGCGCGCACCGTCGCGCCCAGGCCGGCCTGCTCGTCCAGGGCCTGTTGCAAAGCCAGCCACTCATGGCCTGCCAGGCTGTGGCGGTCGACTTCGCCAGCCTGGCGCAATCCACCCTCGGACACCAGCGCATATCGCGCCTGGGGTTCTAGCGGGTTCAAGGTCATCGTCTGGGCGTCGAGCATCGGCAAGTGGCCGGTCTCACGCAACAACAGCAACTCGAAAGCTCGCAAAACGGTCTGCAAGGCTTCGGCATGGCCGGACGCGATGACTTCGACCACCTGCGCGTAGATGTCGAACAACCCGGCGTGCGGGTCGTCGCGCGCCAGCAGCGCCAGCACCAGTTCGTTCAGGTAATACCCGGATAACAGGGCCTCGCCGCCAGGCATCACATGCCCACCCATCCATTCGGCGCTCCGCAGCGTGCGTATCTCCGCGTCACCGCCAAATGCAACATGCAACGGCTGCATCGGAAGCAGGATCGGACGCAGGCTGGAACTGGGACGCTTGGCGCCCTTGGCCACCAGGGCGATACGGCCGTGGTTGCGGGTGAACACCTCCAGGATCAGACTGGACTCGCTCCAGTCGTGGCGGTGCAGCACATAGGCGGGCTCGTCGGAAATTCGCTTGTTGGCCACTGCGGGACGCCGGATTCAGTCGTAACCGAAACTGCGCACACGTGCCTCGTCGTCCGCCCAGCCCGAGCGAACCTTGACCCAAAGCTCAATGAACACCTTGGCGTCCATCAGGTTTTCAAGTTCGACTCGTGCCTCAGTCCCGATGCGCTTAATGCGTTCACCCTTGTCACCGATCACCATGGCCTTGTGGCTGTCGCGCTCCACAACGATGGTCGCGGCGATTCGAAGCAGCCGTTTGTGGCCCTTGCGGGCCGGTGGCTCCTCCTCGAACTTGTCAATGACGACGGTGGAGGTATAGGGCAATTCGTCACCGGTGAGCCGGAACAGCTTCTCACGCACCAGTTCGCTGGCCAAGAACTTCTCGCTGCGGTCGGTGAGTTCGTCCTGCGCATAGAACCAGGCTTGCTCCGGCAGGAATTTCTCGCAGATCGTCAACAGCCGTGCCACGTCTTTGGCATTTTTGGCCGACATCGGCACGAATTCGGCAAAGGCGTGGCGTTGCTGCATGCCCTGCAGCCAGGGCGCGATGTCGGCGCGCTGGACCACCTGGTCGAGCTTATTGGCGATCAGCAGCGCGGGAACATCCTTGCTTAGCAGGTCAAGTACTCTGGCATCGGCCTGGTTGAAAACGCCCGCCTCCACCACGAACAACACCAGGTCGACATCCTTGACCACGCCCAGCACCGACTTGTTGAGCGACCGGTTGAGCGCGTTGCCATGGCGGGTCTGGAATCCGGGGGTGTCGACGAAGACGTACTGGGTGGCGTCGACCGTGCGCATGCCGGTGATCCGGTGACGCGTGGTCTGGGCCTTGCGCGACGTGATGCTGATCTTCTGCCCCACCAGGGCATTGAGCAGTGTCGACTTGCCGACATTGGGCTTGCCGACAATGGCAATCAGGCCGCAGCGGGTCGGGCCGCCAGGCAGCGGCTGGGTCACAGCCGCTGCTTCGGTCGCAGGCGCTTCGGGCGCCGCCGCAGAATCTGGCAGCGGAGGTCGGGATGTCATGGTGAGGTACCTTTTCGAAGTGTCTGCAACATGGCAGCCGCCGCGGCCTGTTCACCGGCCCGCCGCGAGCCTCCGATGCCGCGCTCGGAGAGGTTCAATTCGACGATCTCGCATTCCACATCGAACGACTGCTGGTGGGCTGCACCCAGCGTGCCGACAACGCGGTACAGCGGCGGACGCATCTTGCGCCCCTGCAGCCATTCCTGCAACTCGGTTTTGGCGTCCTTGCCGATGGCCGCCATCGTGGGATTGATTTCAACGGCATGGAAAAGCCGGCGCACCAGTGCTTGCGCGGCAGCATATCCACCATCGAGGTACACCGCGCCAATGACTGCCTCCAGGGCGTCGGCGAGGATCGACGGGCGCTTCTTGCCGCCCGAGCGCATTTCGCCCTCACCCAGCCGGATCAGGGCCGGCAGGCCCAACTCGACGGACAGTTGATGCAAGGTATCTTGCTTGACCAGATTCGCGCGCACACGCGACAGGTCGCCTTCGGGCAATTGATTCAAACGTTCGAACAGCAAGTCCGCCACCGCCAAGTTCAGTACCGCGTCGCCCAGAAACTCCAAGCGTTCGTTGTGATCGGACGAAAAGCTGCGATGTGTCAGCGCCCGATTCAGGTAATCCGGACTTGCAAACTGATGCTGCAAGCGCCGTTGCAATGCCAACAAACCATCGTCCACGCTATTTGGATCGCCCGGCGTATTTGAGAGTTAGAAAAGCGGGACCGGCGAGATGGATCTCACGCTGGTAGGCAAAAATCACGACGACCTTGTCGTTCTCCTTGGTCACTTCCAGGTCGCTTCCTTTGATCGACGACACGTTGTCGATCGTGGACACCTTGTCGAACAGGGACCTGACCTCGGCCACTGTCGTCCCGGCACTGGCCTTGTTGACGGCCTTGATGATCGCCTGGTACTCGACAAATGTCGGAAACACCTGCGCTGCAACGACACCGGTGACGGCCAGCACGGCGCCGACAAACAGCAGGCCAATGAAGGAAATGCCTTGTTGCCTGGACTTCATTTTTACTGCCATCACATTCCCCTTGCCGACGTGTTCACGATCAATTGAAGGACCCAATCCGCTTGAGATTGCCGAAATTCATCCACACGAAAACCGCCTTGCCCACGATGTGCTTGTCGGGTACAAATCCCCAGTACCGGGAATCGAGCGAATTGTCCCGGTTGTCGCCCATCATGAAATAGTGACCCGGCGGCACCTTGCACACCACGCCCTCGACACTGTAACGGCAATTCTCGCGGTAGGGAAAGTCCTCGGCGCCCGGCACGAACGCAGGTCGGTCCTCGTCATTGAGCAGTCGATGTGGCTTGTCGGCGAGCTTTTCCTCGAACTGGCGCATGTAGCGCATCGAATCCTCGTCGAAAAATTCCGGCACCATGTTGGTCTCTATTGCCTTGCCGTTGACGGCCAGGCGCTTGTTCAGGTAGGCGACCTCATCACCCGGCGTACCCACTACCCGCTTGATGTAATCGAGGCTGGGCTTGGGAGGGTAGCGAAAGACCATCACATCACCGCGCTGCGGCGGCGTGCCGTCGGTCAGCTTGGTGTTGATCACTGGGAGCCGCACACCGTAGTGGAATTTGTTCACCAGGATCAGGTCGCCCACCAGCAAGGTCGGGATCATGGAGCCTGATGGGATCTTGAACGGCTCGAACAGGAACGACCGAAGCAGGAATACGGCGGCAATCACGGGGAACAAACCGGCGGTCCAGTCCAGCCACCAGGGTTGCATCAGCAGTTGCTGGCGCGCCTGTGCGCCGGTATCCTCGTCCGGGCGCAAGCCCATCTTGTCGAGTTCGGCCCGTCGTTGAGCAACACCCGCCACAAGAACTGCCGCGGCCTGCTCGCGCCTGGGTAGAAAGTAATAACGCTCGCTCAGCCAGTACAGGCCAGTGACCAGCGTGGCCATGAACAGCAGCAATGCGAAGTTGCCGTCGATCCGGCCCAGATACCAGGCACCCGCGTAGCCCGCAAAGGCCGCCAATATCAGGGAGGTCAGGACCGGCATCAATCATCCACCTGCAAAATTGCCAGGAACGCCTCTTGTGGCACCTCGACGGACCCGATCTGTTTCATTCTCTTCTTGCCCGCTTTTTGCTTTTCAAGGAGCTTCTTTTTGCGCGAAATATCGCCGCCATAACATTTGGCGAGCACGTTCTTGCGAAGCGCCTTAATTGTCTCACGTGCGATGATGTTGGCTCCGATCGCGGCCTGTATGGCAACGTCGTACATCTGGCGCGAGATGATCTCGCGCATCTTGGACACCACTGCCCTGGCACGGTACTGCGACTGCGAGCGATGCACGATGATCGACAACGCGTCGACCTTCTCGCCATTGAGCAAGATGTCGACTTTCACCACATCCGCCGCGCGGTATTCCTTGAACTCGTAATCCATTGAAGCATAACCACGGCTGGCCGACTTGAGCTTGTCAAAGAAGTCCAGCACGATCTCTGCCAGCGGCATGTCGTAGGTCAGCATCACCTGGCGGCCATGGTAGGCCATGTTCTGCTGCACGCCGCGCTTCTGGTTGGCCAGCGTCATGACACCGCCAACGTACTCCTGCGGCATGTACAGGCGCACTGTGACGATGGGTTCGCGGATCTCCTCGGTGCGACTCTGGTCCGGCAACTTCGAGGGATTCTCGATCATCATCATTTCGCCATCTGCCTTGACCACCTGGTAGACGACGCTTGGTGCCGTAGTGATCAGGTCCTGGTCGAACTCGCGCTCCAGGCGCTCCTGCACGATCTCCATGTGCAGCAGCCCCAGAAAACCGCAACGAAAGCCGAATCCGAGCGCCTGCGACACCTCCGGTTCATAGTGCAGCGAAGAGTCGTTGAGCTTGAGCTTTTCCAGGCTGTCGCGCAAGCCTTCGTACTGGTTGGCCTCGGTCGGATACAGGCCGGCGAATACCTGCGGCTGGATCTCCTTGAAACCAGGGAGCGCCTCCTTCGCCGTGAAGGCCGCGCCCCCGGTGCCCGGCCGGATCAGGGTGACCGTGTCCCCCACTTTGGCCGCCTGCAGTTCGCGGATGCCGGCGATGATGTAGCCCACCTCGCCCGCCTCCAGGGATCCCCGTGGCTCGTTGGCCGGAGTGAAAACGCCCAGGCTGTCGGCGTTGTAGTTGGCGCCGGTGGCCATCAGCTTGATCCGCTCACCCTTGACCAGGCGCCCGTCGACGACGCGCACCAGCATCACCACACCGACGTAGTTGTCGAACCAGCTGTCGATGATCATGGCCCGCAGTGCACCGGTCTCGTTTCCCTTGGGGGCGGGGATGCGCGCGATGATGGCTTCGAGAATCTCGTCGATACCCAAACCGGTCTTGGCAGAACACGCGATCGCATCGGTCGCGTCGATGCCGATCACATCTTCGATTTCACGCCGGGCGTTGTCGGGGTCGGCGTTGGGCAGGTCCATCTTGTTGAGAATCGGGAGTACTTCGACACCAAGCTCGAGTGCGGTGTAGCAGTTGGCCACTGTCTGCGCTTCGACACCCTGGCTCGCATCAACGACAAGCAAGGCGCCCTCGCATGCAGACAGCGATCTGCTGACCTCGTAAGAGAAGTCGACGTGACCAGGTGTATCGATCAAATTGAGGTTGTAGACACGGCCATCAGGCGCCTTGTAATGCAGTGCGGCGGTCTGTGCCTTGATGGTTATCCCACGCTCTTTCTCGATATCCATCGAGTCGAGGACCTGTGCCTCCATCTCGCGCGCTTCAAGTCCTCCGCAGCGTTGAATGAGTCGGTCTGCCAGGGTCGATTTGCCGTGATCGATGTGCGCAATGATTGAGAAGTTTCTGATGTGATCCATCAACGAGAACGCTTAAGTGTTTGAATTAAAAGGTACGCAGAAAGAAAAAAGGGCGCGTCGTGATCGGACGCGCCCTGAACCAACAATCATTGGCAACTGCGATAGTTGGAACTTCATTGTAGGCAAAAAGGCCCAAAAAC
>JANOUM010000438.1:0-15821 GCA_031416855.1 Rhodoferax sp.
AAAACGGACGGCTGCCTGCCGGTGCAGTGCGCTGGCTGTCGACACGATACCATCCGAGGCCCCATGAAAATCATTGCTTTGCTCCAGCATGCCCATCGTTGTTTGTTGGCGGCCGTGCTGCTCGCAAGCACGCTGTCCGCCACCGCGCACGGCAACGCCACCAACGGCCAGTACATCGCCAAAGCAGCTGGCTGCGTAGGTTGCCATACCGTGAACAAGTTGGGCGCCATACCATTTGCGGGCGGGCGAGCATTGGAAACACCGTTTGGCACTTTCTACGGCCCCAATATTACGCCGGACAAGCAAACCGGTATTGGCAGTTGGTCCGAGGCCGATTTCAAGCGTGCCGTCCGGCTGGGCGAGCGCCGCGATGGCGCCCACTACTTTCCGGCATTTCCCTACCCCTCGTTCACCGGCATGTCCGATGCGGACATCCAGGACCTGTGGGTCTATCTCAAGTCCTTGCCGCCAACCAAACAGGCCAACCGAGACCATGAGCTCCGCTTTCCCTACAACCTGCGATTTCTGGTGATCGGCTGGAAGCTGCTGTTCTTCACGCCCGGTCCTGCGGCCACGACAGGGCCGGCGACAGACCCGGTTGCGCGCGGCGCGTATCTGGTTGGTGCACTCGGGCACTGCGCCGAATGCCATACACCACGCAACTTCCTGGGTGGGCCGGACAAGAACCAACGGTTTGCCGGGGCCAAGATCCCGGAAGGCAAGGTGCCCAATCTGACCCCCACACGGCTTAAGAAATGGAGCGACACGGAACTGAAAGACTACCTGATGACCGGCACTGCGCCCAATGGCGACGTCGCGGTGGACCCGATGAGCGAAGTGATCACGAATACCACCAGTCAGCTGACCAGTGCCGACATGGCCGCAATGATCGCGTACCTTCGGACCTTGCCGCCGCGGCCTGAACCCAGGTAGGCCGGAGTCGGCCCGTAGTTGGGCATGCTTTAATCGTGCTCGGACCCAATTCGGAGGAAACGCATGGACCGCAGACAATTCAACAGCACGGCGGGCCGCTCACTCGCCGCATTGATCAGCATGGCAACTGCCCATGCCGAGGCCTTGTCCTTGGGCGATCTGACCAGCGCCGAGGCATCTCAAGGGCTCAAGACGGCCCTGGAAAAAGGTGCTTTGGCCGCAGTCGCCATTCTCGGCAAGACCGACGGATTCTGGGCCAACGACAAGGTGCGCATCCCCCTGCCAGGCTTTCTGGATGACGCCGCCAAGTTGCTCAAGACCCTCGGGCAGGGCAAACGCGTGGACGAGTTGTTGTTGTCCATGAATCGGGCCGCAGAAGCAGCCGTCCCGATGGCCAAGGACCTGCTGGTCAGCGCGGTGAAGTCGATGAGCGTTTCTGACGCCAAGAAGATCCTGTCCGGCGGAGATACGTCCGTGACCGGGTTTTTTGCCGAGAAGACCCGCGAGCCACTGGGGGTTACGTTTCTTCCTGTCGTCACGAAGGCCACTGAAAAGGTCGGCTTGGCGGCCCAGTACAACCGGGTTGCCGCCAAGGCGCAAAGCATGGGGCTGGTAAAAAAGGAAGATGCCAATATTCAGCAATACGTCACAGGCAAGTCGCTGGATGGCCTGTATTTCATGATCGGCGAAGAAGAAAAGAAAATCCGCCTGGACCCGATTGGCACTGGAAACGCGGTCCTCAAAAAGGTTTTTGGCGCCTTGAAATAGCCGTGCATCTGAACCAGTGCCAGCAGCGCACCCGGGGCATTGCCGATGCGCGCGCTTTGCGCAATCCATGTTCGCGCGGGGTCGCAACAGCCCCTCAGCATCCCCTTGTCGGGATAATCGGACCATGCGCGCACTCACCACAATCACTTTGGGCCTTGCGATGTACGCGATGCTCGCATGCACGCCGGCTTTCAATTGGCGCGAGGTTCGGATCGCGGCAACGCCCTTGCATGCCTTGTTCCCCTGCAAACCAGAAAAGGAATCGCGCAAGGTGACGATGGCGGGCCTGGAAACGGAATTGCATATGGCGCATTGCGACGCCTCAGGCGTCAAAGCGGCCATCGGCCATGCCCGCATCGCCGATGCCACTCTGATCCAGGCCGCACTCGTCCAGTGGAAGGCGGCCACGCTCGCCGGCATGCGCGTCACACCCGCGACGGCCTCTGGATCGGTGGGAAACCCGGCGCCGGTGGCAGCCGGGGTACTGTCGGTCGACGCGGCCGGAACCACGCCCGACGGCAAACCCCTGCGCCTGAAAGCGACCTGGTTCGCGCGTGATGGCGAGGTCTATGCCGCCCTGTGGTACGGACAGTCATGGAGTTCCGAGCTGGCCGACTCTTTCTTTTCCGGACTGCAGTTTCGGTGACGGTGTTGCCCCGCCGCACGGCTGTTCTTGTGTTCGTGGCGTTCGCCGGCGCCTACTTCCTTTCGGCGCTGATCCGCGCCATCACGGCCACACTGTCCCCCGTGTTGACCCGCGAGTTCGACCTGCAGGCGCGGGATCTGGGCCTGCTTGCAGGTGCCTATTTTCTGGGCTTTTCAGCCACACAACTCCCTCTGGGTAAGTGGCTGGACCGCCACGGGCCGAAAAAGGTCGTGCTGGGATTTCTGGCCGTGGCGGTGGTCGGCTGCCTCGCATTTTCGGCCACCGACACGTTCACCGGCCTGTTTGCCGCGAGGATAATGTGTGGCATCGGGCTCAGCGCCTGCCTGATGGCGCCGCTTACCGGCTACCGGCGCTGGTTCACACCGGCGGCGCAGATGCGAAGCAATTCCTGGATGCTGATGGCCGGCTCACTGGGCATGATTGCCTCCACCCTCCCGGTGCAATGGCTGGTGCCGATCGTTGGCTGGCGCCCCCTGTTTGTCGGGCTGGCGCTCCTGCTTGCCGTGGCAATGGGTGCCATCTTCTGGAAAGTGCCGGCCTGGTCGCTGGCAGCGCCAGGTGACGCACCGGGAGTGACCGATGGCGGCTACGCCCAAGTCTGGCGTCACCCTTATTTTCGCGCCCTGGTTCCGGTTGGGTTCTTCTGCTATGGCGGATTGCTCGCGATCCAGACTCTTTGGGCCGGGCCCTGGATGGTCCATGTCGCGGGATACTCCGCGCTGGACGCAGCCACCGGCATGTTCTGGATCAATGTGTCGATGTTGTGCACTTTCTGGTCTTGGGGCGCGGCAGCCCCCTGGCTGGCGCAGCGGGGATGGCATGCCGACCGGTTGATGAGCCGGGGGCTGCCCGTCAGTTTCGTCCTGCTCGTTGCCATCATTGCGGGGACTGCCAGCATGCCGGCCGGGGCTGGTGCCCTGCTGGCGGCCTATTGCATGGCCTGCAGCTGCATCACCCTGTCGCAACCGGCCGTCGGAATGGCGTTCGCTCCGGCCGTCGCCGGTCGGGCGTTGTCGGCGTTCAATCTCGTGATCTTTCTCGGAGTGTTTGCCGTCCAATGGGGAATCGGATTGACGATCGACGGCCTGATGGCGCTGGGGATGACCAACGCACATTCCTTTCAGGTGGCGATGGCCGTATTCCTGGTGTGCTGCCTGGTTTCCTACGCGCATTACCTGGGTGCAGCAAGCCATAATTGCCGGACATGAACACTGGCATCTTGATCGTCGCCCACAGCCCGCTGGCCAGCGCCTTGCGCCAGAGCGTGCTGCACATATTTCCGGACAGCGCCAGCGCCGTGGTGGCCTACGATGTCAGCGCTGACGCCACACTGGAAGACGGCCTGGCCGGCGTCAAGGTGGCCATGGCCCAGTTGGGCGATCCCCAGCTGCTGGTGCTGACAGATGTATTTGGCGCCACGCCGTGCAACGTCGCGCAGCGACTGGTGGATGGTGTGCACTCGCGGCTGCTTGCGGGCGTCAACCTGCCGATGCTGTTGCGCGCCGTGACCTACAGGCGCGAGGCCCTGGAAGTGCTGGTGGCGCGTGCCATGGCGGGTGGGACCCAGGGAGTGATGCAGGTGGCGACAACGGCCCCCCAAAACCAGGGCAGGAAGAAAAATGATCAAGACCCAGACGACCATCAGCAATAAGCTGGGGCTGCATGCCCGCGCCTCCGCCAAGCTGACCAAGCTGGCGGGCAGCTATCCATGCGACGTGTGGATGTCGCGCGCCGGGCGGCGCGTCAACGCCAAGAGCATCATGGGCGTCATGATGCTGGCCGCCGGGATCGGCAGCGATGTGGAAATCGAAACCAGTGGTGAGCGGGAGCGCGAAGCCATGGACGCCCTGCTCACCCTGATCGCCGACAAATTCGGGGAAGGCGAGTGACTTTCGCCATCCATGGCCTTGCCGTGGCGCGTGGAATCGCCATCGGGCGTGCCGTGCTGGTGGCATCAAGCCGGGTCGACGTAGCCCACTATTTCATCACCGCCGACCAGATTGATGCGGAAATTGGCCGTGTCAGGGAGGGTCGCAACGCGGTGATCGACGAAATTCATCGCCTGCAGCGCACGATTGCGCATATGGGGCCCAAGGAAGCGCCGCATGAACTTGCTGCGCTTCTCGACGTGCACCTGATGCTGCTGCAGGACGAAGAACTCATCTTGGGCGTCAAGCACTGGATTGCGGACCGACTGTACAACGCGGAGTGGGCTCTCACCACCCAGTTGGAGGTGATCGCGCGCCAGTTCGACGAGATGGAGGACGAGTACTTGCGGGAGCGCAAGGCCGACATGGAACAGATCGCGGAGAAGGTGCTGGCCGCCATGAAGGGCCAGGCCTCGACCCTGGTGGTGCCGCCGGCGCGCCTGCTGCGGCGTCCTTCGCAACAGGATCTGTTGCTCGACGACACCCTGGACGTGCCATTGATTCTGGTGGCCCATGATTTGTCGCCTTCCGACATGCTGCAGTTCAAGCAAAGCGTTTTTGCCGGGTTCGTGACTGATGTCGGGGGCAAGACCTCCCACACCGCCATCGTGGCGCGCAGCATGGACATCCCGGCTGTCGTGGGTGCGCGGTTGTCCAGCCATCTGATCCGGCAGGACGATTGGGTCGTGATCGATGGTGACGCCGGCGTCGTGATCGTCGATCCGTCGGCCATCATCCTGGCCGAGTACGGTTTCAAGCAGCGGCAGGGCGAAATCGAGCGCGGGCGCCTGGCGCGCCTGCTGCACACGCCGGCAGTGACCTTGGATGGGAAGAAGATCGAGTTGTTGGCCAATATCGAATTGCCCGAGGATGCGCTGGCCGCGGTCAAGGCTGGGGCCGTCGGCGTCGGCCTGTTTCGCAGCGAGTTCCTGTTCATGGGCCGGCATGGCCGCCTGCCAGACGAAGACGAGCAGTTCCAGGCCTATCGGCGCGCCATCGAAGGCATGCGGGGCCTGCCTGTCACCATCCGCACGGTAGACATCGGCGCCGACAAGCCATTGGACAAGGGTCCGCGCGAGGATAGGTACCTCAATCCGGCGCTGGGCCTGCGCGCGATCCGCTGGAGCCTGGCCGACCCGGGCATGTTCCTGACGCAGCTGCGAGCCATTTTGCGGGCGGCCGCCACGGGGCGAGTCAACCTGTTGATTCCCATGCTGGGCCACGTCACCGAAATTCGCCAGACGCTCTCCCTGCTGGACCATGCACGGGCTCAACTGGACAACCAGGGCGTCCCTTACGGGCAGGTCCGCGTCGGCGCCATGATCGAAATCCCCGCAGCCGCCTTGATCCTGAAGACGTTCCTCAAGTACTTCGACTTCCTGTCCATTGGCACCAACGACCTGATCCAGTACACCCTGGCCATCGACCGCGCGGACGAGGCCGTGGCCCACCTGTATGACCCCTTGCACCCGGCGGTGCTGCGGCTGGTTGCAGACACCATCGCCGAGTGCAACCGGCAGGCCAAGGATGTGAGCGTGTGTGGCGAAATGGCCGGTGACGTCAGCCTGACCCGATTGCTGCTGGGCCTGGGACTTCGCAGTTTCTCCATGCACCCGGCTCAAATCCTCGCGGTCAAGCAGGAGGTGCTGCGCGCCGATACCGAACGGTTGCGCGACTGGGCTGCTCAGGTCATCGCAGACGAGGATCCTGCCAGCCGCCTCACGACGGCCTGAGCCTGATTTGTGCGGCTGCGTGGGCCTGCTGGTCGGCGTGGTAGCTGGAGCGCACCATGGCGCCGACGGCAGCGTGGCTGAAGCCCATCTCTTGGGCCTTGACTTCGAACATCGCGAACGTGTCCGGATGCACGTAGCGCTTGACGGTCAGGTGGCTGGAGCTGGGCGCGAGGTACTGGCCGATGGTGAGCATCTCGATCTGGTGCGCACGCATGTCGCGCATCACTTGCAGGATCTCCTCGTCGGTTTCGCCCAACCCGACCATAAGACCGCTCTTGGTCGGCACGTCGGGACACAGCGCCTTGAACTTCTTCAACAGGTTCAGGCTGAATGCGTAGTCCGAGCCCGGTCGCGCCTCACGGTACAGGCGTGGCACGGTTTCCAGGTTGTGGTTCATGACGTCGGGCGGTGCCGCCTTGAGGATATCCAGCGCCCGGTCGTCGCGGCCGCGGAAATCCGGCACCAGGATCTCGATCTGGGTGTTCGGTGAGAGCTCCCGCGTCTTGCGGATGCAGTCGACAAAGTGCTGGCTGCCGCCGTCGCGCAGATCATCGCGGTCGACGCTGGTGATGACCACATACCGCAGCCCCAGGCTGGCAATTGTGTTGGCAAGGTTGTGTGGCTCGTTGGCATCCAGTGGATCTGGCCGGCCATGGCCCACATCGCAGAACGGGCAGCGGCGGGTGCATTTGTCACCCATGATCATGAAGGTAGCCGTGCCTTTGCCAAAACACTCGCCGATGTTGGGGCAGGACGCTTCCTCGCACACCGTGACGAGCTTGTTCTTGCGCAGTATGTCCTTGATCTCGTAGAAGCGGGAACTGGGCGACGCCGCCTTGACCCTGATCCAGGGCGGTTTCTTCAGGGCCACGCCCGGCACGACCTTGACCGGGATACGGGCCAGTTTGGCGCCCGCCTTCTGCTTGATCGTGGCGTCATAGTAGTGTCCATCGGCGACACCCTCTCGGCCCACGGTGGCGGTATCTTGTTTGCTCATGGCGGGTGGGGCTTGTCGTTCAGCGGGCAAGGTAGGTTCGGAGTTTGTGGCTCAGCACGGTTGCGGCTTCCGCCCATGTTGCTGCCACGCCGATTGTAGAAAGATCCACGGTTTGCAGGCCGGCATAACCACAGGCGTTGATGCGGGAGAAGGGTTCCAGGTCCATCGCCACGTTCAGCGCCAGCCCGTGGTAGGTGCAATTGCGGCTGACCTTGATGCCCAACGCCGCGATCTTGCCCAGGCCTCGAAAGTCCGGCGAGGTGGCGGGCGCCGCATCGAGCGTTGGCCCGGCGACGCGGGCTTGCGGACGCTGCTCCAGCTGCGCATGTGATCCGGGGGCATCGAGGCGTATGTAGATGCCGGGGGCTCCCGCCACGCGGTGGCCAAACACGCCGAAGTGCCACAGGGTCCGGATGGTGGCTTCCTCCAGCCGGTGCACATATTCCTTGACGAAGTAGCCCTGGCGCTTGAGGTCGAGCAAGGGATAGGCCACCACTTGGCCGGGGCCATGGTAGGTGACCTGCCCGCCGCGATTAGTCGCAACCACGGGAATGTTGCCGGGTCGTAGCACGTGGTCGGCCCTGCCCGCCAACCCCTGGGTGAACACCGGCGGATGTTCGCAGAGCCACAAGGCGTCAGCAGTCTGCGGAGTGCGGGCGGCGGTGAACGCCTGCATGGCCTCGACAGTGGGCAGGTAGTCCACCCGGCCCAGCTGCTGGATGTCGATATACACGTGCAGGCTAAAGGACGATCTTGACCATCGGATGGGTCGACAAGGTGCGGTACAACTCGTCGAGCTGGTCGCGGCTGGTCGCGGTCACCGTGATAGTCACACCCAGGTACTTGCCCCCTTTGCTTTCGCGCAACTCGATGGTGCCGGCATCGAAGCCGGGGTCAAACTGGCGCGCAATCATCGAAATCGCATGCACGAAACCCTCCGCGCGCAGGCCCATGACCTTGATGGGAAACTGCGATGGGTAGACGATCAGGGAGTCGGCGGCGGTCGACATGCTGTCGGCGGGCGGTCTGGCGATTGATCGGCTTCAGGCGGCAGCAGACTGCTTGGCAAGCTGGTACGCGGCGAGCAACCGCGCCCACACCGGGCCAGGTCGGCCACGGTGCGACGCATCGCCTACCGGTCGGCCATCCAGGGTGCTGATGGCGAGCACTTCCTTGGTGGCGCTGGACAGCAGAAGCTCGTCGGCATCGAGCACTTCGGCGCGGCTGATGCGTCGGAGCTCGAACGGCAGGTCGATGGATCGGCACATGTCTTCGATCAGGCCGTACCGGATTCCTTCCAACACCAGGTTGTCCTTCGGCACGCCCAGGACCTTGCCGCCCTTGACCACCCAGACGTTGCTGGCCGCGGCCTCGCTCAGATAGCCATCCCGGAACATGATGGTTTCCAGGGCGCCGGCGTCGAAACTGATCTGGCGGGCGAATACCGCCCCGAGCAGGCTGGTGCTCTTGATGTGGGCCTTTTGCCAGCGGAAGTCGTCGGCCGTCACGCATGCCACGCCGTCGGACAGCTGCGCCGGGGTCGGGGTGCGCATGGTGTTGAGCATGGCGAATACCGTGGGCGTGATGTCTGCCGGCATGACATGGTCACGCATGGCCACGCCGCGGGTCACCTGCAGGTAGACCAACTGGTCGCCCTGGTCGGACGGCAGTCCGCTGGTCTGCGCGTAACGTGCCAGCAACTCGTCCACGACCCCTCGCCATTGCGTCTCGGTCAGCGGGCTGGTGATGCGTAGTTCCTTCAGGCTGCGACTGAGTCGCGCCATGTGTTGTGCAAAGCGAAAGGGCTTGCCGCGGTAAATCGGCACGACCTCATAGATGCCGTCGCCAAAAATGAAGCCACGGTCCATGACACTGATCTTGGCCTCGTTCAGGGGCGTAAACACGCCGTTGAGATAACAAAAGGTAGCAGGGAGCGTGTCGGTCATGGTGCCGATTATCGGCGCGCGAAAGTGGGATCAGCATGCGATGGCGTCGCCCCCGGGTAATGTTGTGACGCAACATTACCCGGGGATCCTGGATTTTCTTTCCTATAATCAGCGGCTTTGCGAAACCCGGCAACTGTCAGCAGTGTGCAATTTTGGAAGTCCATGATCGCTTCTGCTTTTCAGCGAGATGATGACGAGGCGGGTTTCAAGGTGCTGACGGCCGATGAGGCCAGGCAGTTGCGAATGAAAAACCCGCCGGTATCTCCTTGGTGGGTGGTGGCAGGACAAATGGGGGTCGGGTCCCTGGCGGCGGTGCTGGCCTGGGCTCTAACCGGCCAGCGCAGCGTGGGGTGGTCGGTGGCCTATGGGGCGATCGCGGTGGTGATTCCCGCAGCGCTCTTTGCCAGGGGCTTGATGGGGCGATTTGCCTCCCTGAACCCGGTCGCCGCTGCTATGAGCTTCTTCCTCTGGGAAATGGTCAAGATCGGCCTGTCGGTGGCCTTGTTGGTCCTGGCGCCCAGGCTGGTGCCCGGGCTGAGCTGGGTTGCCCTGCTGATTGGCCTGGTGGTAACGATGAAGGTGTATTGGGTGGCTTTGCTGGTGGCACCCAAGAACGTGAAACTTTGAGATAACAACGGACATACCGATGGCTGCAGAACAAGGACCTACCGCAGGCGAATACATCATTCACCACCTGACGCATTTGCAGAACGCAAAGCCGAAGGCGGTGGTCGATTTTTCGGTATTTAGTTATGACTCACTGTTCTTTTCCATCTTGCTCGGTGTGGTGGGCTGCTGGCTGTTGTGGCTGGCCGCGCGCAAGGCTTCTTCAGGTGTGCCAGGACGTTTTCAGGCGGCTGTGGAGTTGCTGGTCGAGATGGTCGATTCGCAGGCCAAGGGCATTGTCCACAACGCGCAGAGCCGCAAGTTCATCGCGCCCCTCGCATTGACCATCTTCGTCTGGATATTCCTGCTCAATGCGATGGACCTGTTGCCAGTGGACCTGCTCCCATTGCTGTGGGAGAAGATCTATGGCGCCGCTGGTCATGACCCGCAGCACGCCTATCTGCGTGTCGTGCCGACCGCCGACCTGTCGATCACCATGGGCCTGTCGGTGGCGGTGCTCCTGATCTGTCTGTTCTACAACATCAAGATCAAGGGCCTGGGCGGCTGGATCCATGAGCTGTTCACCGCGCCCTTCGGCAACCACTGGGCGCTATACCCCTTCAATTTTGCGATGCAGATGATCGAATTCATCGCGAAGACAGTGTCACACGGGATGCGGCTGTTCGGCAACATGTATGCCGGTGAACTGATCTTCCTGCTGATCGCACTCATGGGCGGCGCGTGGTCGTTGTCGGCCACCGGCATCGGCCTGGCCATCGGGCACATCATCGCCGGCACCGTGTGGTCCATCTTCCACATTCTGATCATCACGTTGCAGGCTTTCGTGTTCATGATGCTTGCGCTTGTGTATTTGGGTCAGGCGCACGACCATCACTGAGCGGCTGGCAGTTTTCGTTCTTGTTTTTCGTTTCTCAACCAAAGTCCCTAAGGAGTCATCATGGAAGTTATTAGTTTTGTTGCACTGGCCGCCGGTTTGATCATTGGCCTGGGCGCTTTTGGCGCATGCCTGGGCATCGGCATCATGGGCAGCAAGTACCTGGAATCGGCTGCGCGCCAGCCTGAACTGATGGGTGAACTGCAGACCAAGATGTTCTTGCTGGTTGGCCTGATCGACGCGTCGTTCATCATCGGCACCGGAATTGCGTTGTGGTTTGCCACCGCCAACCCGTTCTTGGCGCAGATCGCCAACCTGCCGAAATAAGCCATCCTTCACGCACCCTTCACTCCCCCGGACGTGAGTACGCTGAAACTTTTCGGGACACATCGCATGCCGCCAACCGGCTGTGCCCAGTCCCTAACTGACTGAGGATGACAAAGTGAGTATCACCGGTACCCTGATAGTCCAGATGATCGTGTTCCTGATTCTTGTCGGGTTCACGATGAAGTTTGTCTGGCCGCCGATCACTGCAGCCCTGGACGAGCGCGCCCGCAAGGTCGCCGAGGGCCTGGCGGCAGCCGACAAGGCCAAGGCCGAACTGTCTTCCGCGAACCAGCGCGTCGAGCAGGAACTGGCCAGGTCGCGCACCGAGACGGCGTCGCGTCTTGCTGATGCCGAGCGCCGTGCGCTGGTTATCATCGAAGAGGCCAAGGCGCGTGCGACCGAAGAAGGCAACAAGATCGTTGCCGCTGCCAGGGCCGAGGCCGACCAGCAAACCGTGAAGGCGCGCGAGGCCTTGCGCGAGCAGGTTGCCGCGTTGGCCGTCAAAGGCGCCGAGCAGATCCTGCGCAAGGAAGTCAACGCGGGAGTGCACAGCGAGTTGCTGTCACGCCTGAAGACTGAGCTGTAAGAGGGCGCCATGGCTGAACTTGCCACCCTTGCCCGCCCTTATGCCGAGGCCTTGTTCCAATCCACTCAGGCACACGGTACCGATGCGTCGCCCTGGCTCGACCAACTCGCCGCCATCGCCAGTGACGCGCAGCTGAACCAGTTCGCCGACAACCCTAAGGTCACGGCGACGCAGGTGTTTGACCTGGTCAGCGGCGTTGTCAAAGGTGATCTGCCCGAACCGGCCAAGAACTTCCTGCGCACGGTGATCGACAACGGGCGGCTCAGCGTGCTGCCTGAAATTGCCAACCAGTACCGTGTCTTGCGCAATGCGGTGGGTGGCTCGGCCGACGCCGTGGTCTTCAGCGCGTTTCCGATTGACGGATCGGCGCTGGCCGAACTGGGCATGACGCTGGAGAAGCGTTTTGGCCGCAAGCTCAACCTGCAGGTCGAGTTGGAAGCCGAGTTGATTGGCGGCATCCGTGTCGTGGTGGGTGACGAAGTGCTCGACACGTCGGTCAAGGCCCGTCTGCAACAGATGAGAGCGGCCTTGACGGCTTAGGCTTGTCAGGGCGACTGGTTGTTTCGCCTGCGCATGTTGCGCAGGTGTGGAAAATTTAAAGAAAGTGAAGGAACGAGTCATGCAACTCAATCCCGCAGAAATCTCCGAATTGATCAAGAGCCGCATCGAGGGCCTTGCCGCCAGCGCGGATATTCGCAACCAAGGCACCGTGGTGTCCGTGTCCGACGGTATCTGCCGCATCCACGGCCTGTCCGATGTGATGCAGGGCGAGATGCTGGAGTTCCCGGCTGGCAGCGATGGATTGCCCACCTACGGCCTGGCGCTGAATTTGGAACGTGATTCGGTCGGCTCTGTGATTCTGGGCGAGTACGAGCATATTTCAGAAGGCGACACGGTCAAATGCACCGGCCGCATCCTGGAAGTGCCGGTGGGTCCCGAGTTGCTTGGTCGTGTGGTGAATGCGCTGGGCCAACCGATCGACGGCAAGGGCCCGATCAATGCCAAGATGACCGACGTGATCGAAAAGGTCGCGCCCGGCGTGATCGCGCGGCAGTCGGTGAGCCAGCCGATGCAGACCGGACTGAAGTCGATCGACTCGATGGTGCCTATCGGCCGCGGCCAGCGCGAACTGATCATCGGCGACCGCCAGACCGGCAAAACCGCCGTCGCCATCGACGCCATCATCAACCAGAAGGGTCAGAACATGACCTGCGTCTACGTGGCGATCGGTCAGAAGGCGTCGTCGGTCAAGAACGTGGTGCGCTCGCTGGAAGAAGCTGGCGCCATGGCTTACACCATCGTGGTGGCTGCCACGGCCTCCGAATCGGCCGCGATGCAGTACGTCAGCGCCTATTCGGGCTGCACCATGGGCGAGTACTTCCGGGACCGGGGCCAGGATGCCCTGATCGTGTACGACGACCTGTCCAAGCAGGCAGTTGCCTACCGCCAGGTCTCGCTGCTGCTGCGCCGCCCGCCGGGCCGCGAAGCCTACCCCGGCGACGTGTTCTATTTGCACAGCCGCCTGCTCGAGCGCGCCGCGCGTGTCAATGAGAAGTATGTCGAGGACTTCACCCAAGGTGCAGTCAAAGGCAAGACGGGCTCGCTTACCGCGCTGCCCATCATCGAGACGCAAGCCGGTGACGTGTCGGCATTCGTGCCCACCAACGTGATCTCGATCACCGATGGTCAGATCTTCCTGGAAACCTCGCTGTTCAACGCTGGCATCCGCCCCGCCATCAACGCCGGTATCTCGGTGTCGCGCGTCGGCAGCGCCGCCCAGACCAAGATCATCAAGAACTTGTCGGGCGGCATCCGTACCGATCTGGCGCAATACCGTGAACTGGCTGCGTTCGCACAGTTTGCCTCCGATCTGGACGAAGCCACCCGCAAGCAGCTGGACCGTGGTGCCCGCGTGACCGAACTGCTCAAGCAGTCCCAGTACAGCCCGCTGCCGATCAGCCTGATGGGTGCGACGCTGTTCGCGGTGAACAAGGGCTTCGTGGACGACGTGGACATCAAGAAGATCCTCCCGTTCGAGCACGGCCTGCATGCCTATCTCAAGGACAAGCATGCCGCCCTCATCGCCAAGCTCGAAGCCGACAAGGCCATGGACAAGGATGCCGAGGCCGAGATGAGCTCTGCAGTCGCTGCGTTCAAGAAGACCTTTGCCTGATCCCCGGGCGGATCCCCACAGCGTCAACAGGCAGCAGGAGTAACTATGGCAGCAGGCAAGGAGATTCGCGGCAAGATCAAGTCGGTGGAGAACACCAGGAAGATCACGAAGGCCATGGAAATGGTTGCCGCGTCCAAGATGCGCAAGGCACAAGAACGCATGCGTTCCGCGCGGCCCTACAGCGAAAAGATCCGCATCATCGCGGCCAACCTGGGCAAGGCGAACCCGGAATACGTCCACCCTTTCATGCGGACCAATCAAGCCAAGGGCGCCGGCATCATCGTGGTGAGCACCGACAAGGGCCTTTGTGGCGGCTTGAACACCAATGTGTTGCGTCTGGTCACCGGCAAGCTGCGCGATCTGCAGAGCTCGGGCGTGCCGACGGAGGCCGTTGCCATCGGCAACAAGGGCCTGGGTTTCCTCAATCGGATCGGTGCCCGGGTGGTCTCGCATGTCACGCAACTGGGTGACACCCCCCATCTGGAAAAACTCATCGGCCCGGTCAAGGTTCTGCTGGACGCCTATGCGGCGGGCAAGATCAACGCCGTCTATCTGAGCTATACCCGTTTCATCAACACGATGAAGCAGGAGCCAGTGCTGGAGCAGTTGCTGCCCCTGTCCGCCGACAGGATGCAGGCCGAAGCGAAGGCCAGCGGTTCGGAGCCCGGCTGGGACTATATTTATGAGCCGGATCCGCAATCGGTCATCGACGAGTTGTTGGTTCGGTATGTCGAAGCCCTGGTGTACCAGGCCGTGGCCGAGAACATGGCGTCCGAGCAGTCGGCGCGCATGGTGGCCATGAAGTCTGCCACCGACAACGCGGGCAGTGTGATCGCCGAACTCAAGCTGGTCTACAACAAGACCCGCCAGGCGGCGATCACCAAGGAACTTTCAGAAATCGTGGCCGGTGCGGCAGCGGTTTAAGCGCATTTAGTTACGGCATAACTTGGATACAAGTTAGCCCCCACTGAAACTTTCGTTTTCATTTATTGGAGCAAGCAAAATGGCTCAAGCAAACACAGCATTGAACGCCGGCGTTCAGGGCAAGATCGTCCAGTGCATCGGCGCGGTGGTCGACGTGGAGTTTCCGCGCGACCGGATGCCCAAGATTTACGACGCCCTCAAGATGGACGGCTCGACGCTGACACTCGAAGTGCAGCAGCAGCTCGGAGACGGCATCGTGCGCACGATTGCGCTGGGTTCGTCCGACGGCCTGCGCCGCGGCATGATCGTCCAGAACACTGCCAACCCGATCATGGTGCCCGTGGGCAAGGCCACGCTGGGCCGGATCATGGACGTGTTGGGTGCACCGATCGACGAGCGTGGCCCGGTCGATTCGACGCACACAGCGTCCATCCACCGCAAGGCGCCCACGTACGATGAACTCAGCCCCTCACAGGAACTGCTCGAGACCGGCATCAAGGTGATCGACCTGGTGTGCCCGTTTGCCAAGGGCGGCAAAGTCGGCCTGTTCGGCGGCGCAGGTGTGGGCAAGACCGTGAACATGATGGAACTGATCAACAACATCGCCAAGGCGCACAGCGGTCTGTCGGTGTTCGCCGGTGTGGGCGAGCGTACCCGCGAGGGCAACGATTTCTACCACGAAATGGCGGACTCCGGCGTGGTGAACCTCAACAAGCTCGAGGATTCCAAGGTCGCCATGGTCTACGGCCAGATGAACGAACCCCCGGGCAACCGTCTGCGCGTGGCCCTGACCGGGCTGACCATTGCCGAGTCGTTCCGCGACGAAGGCAAGGTCGTGCTGTTCTTCGTGGATAACATCTACCGCTACACGCTGGCCGGTACCGAGGTGTCCGCACTGCTGGGCCGTATGCCCTCCGCAGTGGGTTACCAGCCGACGCTGGCCGAGGAAATGGGCCGTCTGCAGGAGCGCATCACCTCCACCAAGATCGGTTCCATCACCTCCATTCAGGCCGTGTACGTGCCGGCGGACGACTTGACCGACCCGTCGCCGGCAACCACCTTCGCCCACCTCGACTCCACCGTCGTGTTGAGCCGTGACATTGCTGCCCTGGGTATCTACCCGGCCGTCGATCCGCTGGACTCCACCAGCCGCCAGCTGTCGCCCAACGTGGTCGGCGAAGACCACTACAACACCGCCCGTGCGGTGCAGGGCACGCTGCAGCGCTACAAGGAACTGCGCGACATCATCGCCATCCTGGGCATGGACGAACTGGCCCCGGAAGACAAGCTGGCCGTGGCCCGCGCGCGCAAGATCCAGCGTTTCCTTAGCCAGCCGTT
>JANOUM010000439.1:0-9124 GCA_031416855.1 Rhodoferax sp.
CGGCGAAGCTGGTGAGCTTGAGCCAGCCATGCCCGAAGGTCCAGGGCTGGCGGGTGTCGAACTCGGAGAACCCGACGGCCGGTATCGGCTTGACCTCGATCGCCGGGTCGATGCCGGCCACATCGTCGGTCAGGCAGACGAACCGGAATGGCCGTGTCAGGTGCCGACGCACCATCGCGTGCAGCTTGTTCACATACTCCGGGCCGTATTTGCGGCCCCACTTGATGCACAAGACGTTCACGGTCTGCTGCATGGCGCCCGACCCGACTATTTGACCAGCAGGTTGTTGATCGCTTGCACGTCTTCGGGTTTGAGTGTGCCGTTGGCCAGACGCAGGCGCAACCCGCCCACCAGTACGTCGTAACGCGCCTTGGCCAGGTCGCGTTTGACCTGGAACAGCTGGCTCTGGGCGTTGAGCACATCGATGTTGATGCGCACGCCGACCTGGTAGCCCAGCTTGTTGGCGTCCAGCGCGCTTTGGCTGGAGGCTTCGGCGGCTTCCAGCGCCTTGACCTGGCCCTGACCGGACAGGACGCCGAAGAACGCGGCCCGGGTGTTCTGCGACACGGTGCGGCGCGCGGCGTCCAGGTCGGTGCGAGCCTTGTCTTCAAGCGAGAGGGTTTCCCTGATGCGGTTCTGGATTGCAAAACCGGCGAACAACGGCAGGTTGAATGCCACGGCCACACTGGCGGTGTTGATGTGGCTGCCGGCGCGCGAGGCCGATGTGCCTTCGTTGTGTGCAATCTGGTAGCTGCCGTTGAGATCGACCGTGGGCCTGTTGGCGGCCTGCGCCTTCCGGGTTTCGAGTTGTGCCACCTCCAGCGCGAGCGCCGATTGCCGCAGCGCGGGGTGCTCTTCGATCGCCTGGTTGACCCAGGTGTTCACATCTGGCGGAAGCAGCGCCGGCAGGCTGACCGGCAGCAGCAGGGGTTTGGGGCTGGTGCCGGTGCGGCCGACCAGCTGGTCGAGCGCCAGTTTCTTGACCAACAGGTCGTTCTCGGCGGCAATTTGCTGGGCCACCACCAGGTCGAACCGCGCCTGCGCCTCGCGGGTGTCGGTGATGGTGCTGGTGCCGACCTCGAAATTGCGCTTGGCCGAGGCCAGTTGTTCGGACACGGCGATCTTCTGCGCGCCCACGAAGGCCAGTGCGTCCTGGGCTGCGAGCACATCGAAGTAGGCCTGGCTGACACGGACCACCAGGTCCTGCTCGGCGGACTGCAATTGGGCCTGCGCCACGGTGATCGATTTCTGGCCCTGCTCGTAGTTCAGCCAGTTGACCGGCCGGTACAAGGGATGGGAGGCGCTGACCGTGGCGCTTTGCGCGCCGAATGCCGGATTGGCGAGCCGGATGTTGGCATCCAGCGCGGTGCGCGATAGCGACATGCCCAGGCCCAGGGTCGGCAAGGTGCCGGCCCGCAATTGTTCCGCCCTGGCGGCCGTTGCGTCGAACTGCGACTTGGCGGATTGGAGCGTCGCGTCGTAGGCGCGTGCGGCCTCGTACAGTTCCACCAGGCTCTGTGCACGCAACGGCAGGGCCGTCACGACAGTCAGGACAGCGACGAGGGGGAGCAGGCGAAACGACGATTTCATTGTTTTCCTTCAGGGGCGGCTGCCAGGGAGCCGGATTCAATAACGTGCAATGCCAGGGTCGATTTCGTCGGCCCACGCATGGATGCCGCCGGTCACATTGGCCACCTGGGAAAACCCCCGGCCCTGCAGGAACGACGCCACCTGCATGCTTCGAACGCCGTGGTGGCACAGGCAGGCGACTGGCCGTGCGGGATCGAGTTCGCTCAGGCGCCCGGGGATCGCCCCCATCGGGATGGTCAGCAGCGCAAAACCGTCGGGCCGGACGCTGGCGGCGAGCAGTTCTGCCGGCTCACGGACGTCGAGCACCACAGGCTCACCGCAGGCGCGGGCGCTGTCCAGCCAGGCTTTCAGGTCACGGGGGCGGACTTGGGCGATCATGGCAGGGCGTGTCGGGTCGTTCAAAAGCTGAACCGGGATGGTTCGGGAAATTTCTGCAGGCGCGGAGCAACCGTGTCCCAGGGCTGCACGGTACGGAACTGGGCATCGCCGGTACGGGTCACGAAAGTGGCCCGCATCATGGGTTCGTCGCCGATGATCGCACCGAGGCGGCCACCCGTCTTGAGATGTGTCAGCAGTGACTGGGGAATCTCGGCCAGCGAACCACTCAGCAGGATCACGTCAAACGGGCCCTCGACCGGAACACCGCGCGAGGCGTCGAGGTGCCGGACCTCGGCGTTGTGCACACCCGCCGCCTGCAGGTTGGCGCGCGCCAGGCGTGCCAGCCCGGCGTCGATCTCCAGCGTGATGACCCTTTGGGCGCGATGGGCCAGCAAGGCCGCCATATAGCCGGAGCCAGCGCCGATTTCAAGCACCTTCTCATGCTTTTGCACGCCGAGGTCCTGCAACAGGCGGGCTTCAACGCGCGGTGCCAGCATCACCTGGCCGCCGGGCAGCGGTATTTCCATGTCCACGAAAGCGAGCACCTTGTGGGCGACCGGAACGAAGTCTTCGCGCTTGACAATCGACAGCAGGTGCAGCACGTGGGCGTCGAGCACGTCCCACGGGCGTATCTGCTGCTCGATCATGTTGAAGCGGGCTTGTTCGAGGTTCATGGTGCGCTCTGGGGATGGGTTTCAGGTCCGGGGCCGATTTTATGCGGAGCCACGAGCGGCGCTCCGACCCCGAACAGGCGCCCGAACCAATTGGCCAGATCGTCCATGTAGCAATACACGACGGGCACCACCACCAGCGTCAGCAGGGACGAGGTGATGACACCGCCAATCACCGCCTGACCCATGGGCGCACGCACCTCCGAGCCCTCGGTCAGCGCGAAGGCCAGGGGCACCATCCCGAACACCATGGCCAGCGTGGTCATCAGGATCGGGCGCAGCCGCACCCTGGCGGCCAGCAGCAGCGCATCATCGCGGCTCAGACCCGGCAGCACCGTGCCGTCGCTGGCAACCGAGCACTCTCGCGAGCGGATGGCAAAGTCGACCAGCAGGATCGCGTTCTTGGTGACCAGCCCCATCAGCATGATGACGCCGATGACCGAGAACATGGACAAGGTGGATTGAAAAGCCATCAATGCCAGCACCACGCCGATCAGGGTCAGCGGCAATGCGGTCATCAGCGCCAGCGGCTGCAGGAAGCTCTTGAACTGGCTGGCCAGGATCATGTAGATGAACACGATCGCCAGCACCAGCGCCGATAGGGCGTAACCGAAAGCCTCGGCCATGTCCTTGGTCGAGCCGCTGAACTTGTAGCTGTAGCCTGGCGGCAGGTTGATGGTGTCCATTGCGGTCTTGATGTCGGCAGACACCTCGCCGGCAGACCGCCCGTAGACGTTCGCGTTGATGCTTACCTCGCGCGTCAGGTCGCGGCGGTTGATCTGGTTCGGCCCGGTGCCCTCGCGCACCACCGCCAGCTGGTTCAGGCGCACCACCCGGGCGCTGCCATCGGCATTGCTGCCCAGCGTGAGCGGAAGGCGCTGCAGGTCTTCCGGTGAATTGCGTGACTCCGGTGCCACGCGCACATTGACGTCGTAGGTCTGGTCGTCAGGCGCGCGCCAGTTGCCCACGGTCTGGCCCGCAACCATGGTGCGCAGGGCGGCACCGATCTGGGTGATGCTGATCCCGAGATCGGAGGCGACATCGCGGCGCACCTCGATGTCTATCGTGGGCTTGTCCGGCTTGACGCTGGAGTCCAGGTCCACCAGCCCGGGAATGACCCGGATCTTGTCCACCGCCAGCCGCGCCTGGCGCTCCAGTTCGGCCTGGTTGGGGCCCTGGATCGAGAACGTAACTTGCTTGTTGCCACCCACCGAATCGAGCAGTCCGACATGGGTCACGGTAATGCCGGGGACGCGTTGCAGGCGTTCCCGCAGGCTGGCCGACAACACATCCACACTGCGGGTGCGGTCCTTGCGGTCGAGCAGCCGCACATACATGCTGGCGTAGATCTTGCCCTGTGCATTGCCGGTATTGATTGTCGTCAGCGTGTAACGGGTTTCAGGAAATTCGCGCACGATCGCTTCGACCTGGCGCGCCTTGGCCTCGGTCACCTCCAGCGACGAACCGACGGGCGTGTGGAAATTGAGCGTGGTTTCCGAGAAGTCGGATTTCGGCACGAATTCGGTGCCCAGCAGCGGCACCATGAGCACGCTGCCCGCAAAAATCGCCAGCGCCAGGACCACCGTCGAGCGCTTGTGTGCCAGCGACCAGCGCAGCACACCCTGGTACACCTCCACCAGCCAGGTGGTGCCGTCGTCGAAGGCGCCAGTGATCCGGCCGATGGTCTTGTCGTACCACGTGATGCGCTGGCGCGGCCCTCCGTGGGTGTCGATGCTCGGGTCGTGCCAGATCGACGACAGCATCGGATCAAGCGTGAAACTCACGAACATCGAGATCAACACCGCCGCCACGATGGTGAGGCCGAACTCGTGGAAAAACTTGCCGATGATGCCGCCCATGAAGCCGATCGGCAGGAACACCGCGACGATCGACAGCGTGGTGGCCAGCACGGCCAGCCCGATCTCCTGCGTGCCGTCCAGCGCGGCCTGAAACGGCGTCTTGCCCATCTGGAAGTGGCGCACGATGTTCTCTCGCACCACGATGGCGTCGTCGATCAGCAGGCCCACACACAGGCTCAGCGCCATCAGCGTGATCATGTTGATGGTGAAGCCGAGCATGTTCATGAACAGGAAGGTGCCGATGATGGCGATCGGCAGGGTGAGGCCCGTGATGACGGTGGAACGCCAGGAGTTGAGGAACAGGAACACGATCAGCACCGTGAGGACCGCGCCTTCGATCAGGGTGCGGCGCACGTTCTCCACCGACACGCGGATCTGTCGCGACCCGTCGACAATCTGTTCCAGCCGGAGTCCGGGAGGCAACTGCTTGTGCATCTCCGCCAGCGCCTTGTAGAGGCCGTCGACCACCGCGATGGTGTTTTCGTCCTGCGACTTCTGTACTGTCAGCAGCAGCGTGCGCTGGCCGTTGTACAGCGCCAGGGTGTCGACCTCCTGGGCACCGTCGACCACCTGGGCGATCTGCTCCAGGCGCACCGGCATGCCATTCTTGCGCGCCACGATGATCTTGCCGAACTCTTCCGGGCGCTCCAGCCGCGCCTCGATCTGCACCACACGCTCGCGCTCGAGTGAACGGATGGCACCCAGGGGCAGGTCCTGGTTTTCGTTGCGCACCGCGGCCACCACCTGGTCTGGCGTAAGGCCGAACGCCTCCATGGCCGCGGGTTTGAGGTACAGGTTGACCTCGCGCTTGGTGCCGCCCACCAGCGTGACCGAACCGACGCCGCGGACGTTCTCGAGCCGCTTCTTGAACGACTGGTCGGCCCAGTTGGTCAGTTCGACGGCCGACATCGCCTTGCCGCCGGGCCCGGCCTCGGGCAGGACCGCCACCGACCAGATGGCCCGCGCCGAAGGGTCGAAACGCAGGACCCGCGGTTCCTTGACTTCGGTGCGCAGCAGCGCCTTGATGGCGGCCACCTTCTCGCGCACGTCATCGGCGGCCTTGCGACCGTCGATGTGCAGGCCGAACTCGATCACGACGACCGACTGGCCTTCGTAGGTGCGCGAGGTCAGTGCGTTGATGCCTGCGATCGAGTTCACCCCTTCCTCCACCTTGCGCGTGACCTCGCTTTCGACCACCTCGGGCGATGCGCCGGGGTATTCGGTGATCACCACCACGACCGGAAAGTCGATGTTGGGAAACTGGTCGATCTGCAGGCGCTGGTAGGAAAACAGGCCCAGCACCACCAGTGCGAGCATGACCATGGTGGCGAATACCGGGTTCTGGAGGCTGACGCGGGTGAACCACATGGGTTACTTCACTCCCGCGCCGAGCTTGACCAGCGTGCCTTCGCGCAGGCTGCCAACCTGGCCGTTGATTAGCGTGGCGTTGTCCGGCACACCCTTGATGGCGGCCATGCGCTGGCCATCGGAGTTGCCGCGTGCGAGCAGTTCCACCGGCTGGTGCACCACCCGGTTGTTGCTGACCATCTGCACGTACGGCTGTGGTTTGTCGGTGCGCACGGCACTCAGCGGCACCGAGGGTCCCCGTGTCACGCCGATGGTGAGCGCGCCCTGGGCAAACAGGCCCTGGCGCAAGCCGGGCGCCGGGTCGAGCGCCAGGTAGGCGATCACCGAGCGGCTGCCCGCGACGACCGTCGGGTTGATGCGCACCACGCGCGCCTGCACGGTGCTGGCCGTGCCTTCGATCTGCAACTGGGCCGTCTGCCCGAGCTGCACCTGCAGCGAGTCGGCCGGGCTGATGCTGGCCTCGAGCTCGAGGCGGCTCAGATCCACGATCTCGACCACCCGGCCGTCGGGCGCCATGCGCTCACCGGTCTGGGCCAGCCGTTGCGAGACCTGGCCGGTGATGGGGGAGCGCAGAACCGTGTCTTGGAGCGACTTGCCCATCATGTCGACACCGGCCACCGCCGCGCGGTAGTTGGCTTCGGCCGCCGCCAGACTGGACGCCGAGGTGTCTAGCGAGGACTTGGAGATGAAGCCCTGGTCCACCAGTGAGCGGTTGTTGTCATAGGTGCGCCTGGCGATCTCGACCTGGGCCTTGGCGGACTCGGCCTGTTGCTGCGCCTGGCGCAGCCGGGCCTGGGCGTCGGTGGCGTCGATGCTCCCGACGACCTGGCCGGCCCGCACCAGGTCGCCTTCACGCAGCGTCATGCCCTGCAGCTCACCGGCCACGCGGGCCTTGATCAGCGCGACATTGACCGCCTTGAGTGCCCCCGAGATCGGCAGCCCCTGCGACAACTCGCGTGTCGTGACCTGCACCAGGTCGCCCGGAGCCAGTTCCACGGCAGAATCCGCCCGTTTGCTGACCTGCTCGGCTGCGGCCTGCTGTTGTGCCTTGCGCTGCGACAGGACGCGGGCAAGGCCGGCCGCGAGCGCAGCAACGACCAGGATCACGAGGATCCATTTCAACCAACGACGCATGATTTAACGATGTCCTTTCTGGGCAGCCTGGGGCGCTGCGGGTAGGCTGAGGCCGCGCAGAATCGTGTCGATCTGGGCCTGGATGTAGTCTTCCGGAACGATGCGGGCCTGCATCGGCAGGCAGGCACCCAGCGAGTGTTTCCACATCACCAGGAACATCATGTGTGCAAGCACCACGTAGACCCCGTACTGCATGTCGATCGGCCGGAACTCGCCGCGGTCGACGCCACGCTGCAGGATGCGGCGTACCAGCTCGCGGCCCGGCTCCACCACCTCTTGCTGGTAGAACGCGGCCAGTTCCGGGAAGTTGCTGGCCTCGCTCATGATCAGCTTGGAGATGCCGGACGCCTTGGTGTCGCCAAAACGCGACCACCAGGCCCGCATGCAGTAGTGCAGCAGTTCCGATGTCGGGCCTGAAAAATTGTCCAGTTCGGTCGACCATTCCGGGTACAGGTCCGAGATGTTCTCGCGCACCACCGCCTTGAACAGGTCTTCCTTGCTGGCGAAGTACAGGAACAGCGTGCCCTTGGACACGCCGGCCCGTTTCGCCACTTCCTCGGCGCGGGTGGCGGCAAACCCCTTTTCGACGAACAGGTCAAGCGCGGCCGCCAACAATTCGCTGGGCCGGGCCTGCTTGCGGCGCGCGGTTTTGGGATGGGCTACCACAGGAGGGTCGCCAACTGGATGGGGCAAGGGCACCTGAGTTAATGACTAACGGGTTAGTAATGTAGTCGGCGGCCTGCCATTCGTCAATCGCGGCGCGATGGCGGCGTGATGGCACGTCTGGGTGGCCGTCGCAGCGCGTGGTCGGGTGTCTGGTTCGCCCGATGCGCTCCAACGCTGTCAGGGGCCCAGTGTGCGGCTGCTGGGCTGGGCGAAGTAGAACCACTCGTTTCCGGCCGCGGCCGATGCATTCGGAAACACCACGAAGCCGTCGGAGGGGGCGAGCACCGGGGTGCCGTCATGCCGCGTGCCGATCTGTTGAGCGGCGGCCACCGGGTCGTAACTCGACCAGGCGTGGCAAAACGAGTCGCCGGCATGCAGCCGGTCCACCACCTCGGTCAAGCGCAGGAATTCGATGCCGGTGGTGGCGGCTGGCGCAGGTGCGGCGACCAGTTGCAGGTGCGCCAGCGTGCGCTGGATCGCCTGCCAGGCCACCTCGGGCGCCCGCGCATCGCGGTGCTGGCCGCACTCGAGGGTCAGTGCGTAGCCGCCCTGGCTGCGCATGTATTCCGTGGTGCCAACGCCATAACGCGGGTCGGTGCTCAGCAGCTGTGCGCGATCGGTTGCGGCGGTACGCGCCAAGCGGCGTTGCACGCCAGTGGCGTAGCTGCTCAGCCAGCCTTCCACGATGCGCCGTGGCCCCAGGCGCAGCGCCAGTGCCTGTTCATCCGCCGCGTGGGCGAACGGTTCCAGGCTGGCACTGTTGTCCACTGGGCCGAGCATCACGAAGGGTTCTCCGAGCGACTGGAACGAGTGCAGGTCCAGCAGAACGTCATGTCCTGCCAGCAAGGGACACAACACATTGGCGAGACGGTCCTCGAAGTCCTGCGGCGTGGTGCCGGGGACTAAATTGCGGTTGAGGTTGCGGTCGCCGTTGCGCTGCTGCTGGTTGTAGGCCAGCGGGTTGGTGATCGGCACCAATGTCACGCTGCCGCGGCGCAGCACCAGGTCACCGGCATCGAATGCGGCCACGGCGCGTTCGATGGCCCGCGTACCGCAGGTCTCGTTGCCATGCACGGCGCCCAGGACGATCAGGCGCGGCCCCGGTGCGAGTGCATGAAAGCAGTGCGTTCGCAGGCTGGACGTGGCTGCGGTGGGTGTTGGGACGGTGGTCATGGCGGGTGACTATAGTGCAGCGCACCGGCTCGTCATGGCGCGCACGCCGCGACACATTGGCCGCCCGCAGCGCACGGCGTGAAAGACGTCCCGGCACAGGATCCGGAGCCAGAAAGTTGTATATCGCAACTGCATTGCGATATAGTCAAACGCAACTGCATTGCATTAATTTCGACCAATCCACGCGTAACAGTGCTTGACGATGCCACGAAAGCTGAGCCTGTCTGCCCTGCCTGCCGATCCGGTTGACGCGCTACTGTCGGCCCACGGCTTGCGCCGCACCAG
>JANOUM010000440.1:0-5223 GCA_031416855.1 Rhodoferax sp.
TTCATCCGTGTGCCACTGAACGACATCGACGCGCTGCGCAAGGCCACCGCGGGCAACCCCAACGTGGTGGCGGTGTTCTTCGAGGCGATCCAGGGCGAGGGCGGCATCAAAGCCATGCACATCGACTACCTGCGCCAGGTCCGCACGCTGTGCGACGAGTGCGACTGGCTGCTGATGATCGACGAAGTGCAGTGCGGCATGGGGCGCACCGGCAAGTGGTTCGCCCACCAGTGGGCCGGCATCCTGCCCGACGTGATGCCGCTGGCCAAGGGCCTGGGCTCGGGCGTGCCGATCGGTGCGGTCGTGGCCGGCCCGAAGGCAGCCCATCTGTTCCAGCCCGGCAACCACGGCACCACCTTCGGCGGCAATCCCCTGGCCATGCGCGCCGGGGTGGAAACCATCCGCATCATGGAAGAAGACGGGCTGCTCGCCCGCGCCGCCGGCGTCGGCGACCACCTGCATGCCGCCCTGACCCAGGCGTTGGCCGAAGAACTGGCTGCCGGCACCGTGAGCGAACTGCGCGGCCAGGGCCTGATGATCGGCATTGCGCTGTCCAGGCCCTGCGGCACCCTGGTGGGCCAATGCGCCGACAACGGCCTGCTGATCAGCGTCACGGCCGACTCGGTGGTGCGCCTGCTGCCGCCGCTGATCATGACGACGGCCGAGGCCGACGAGGTGGTGGCCATCCTCTGCCCGCTGATCCGGAAATTTCTCGCAGCGGCGCCATGAAGCACTACCTGCAGTTCAGCGATCTGGGAGCCGACGAATATGTCTATCTGTTCGAACGCGCGGCGCTGATCAAGCGCAAGTTCAAGGCCTACGAAAAACACCATCCGCTGGCCGATCGCACGCTGGCCATGATCTTCGAGAAGGCCTCCACCCGCACCCGCGTGAGTTTCGAGGCCGGCATGTACCAGTTGGGCGGCAGCGTCGTGCACCTGACCACCGGCGACAGCCAGCTCGGGCGCGCCGAGCCGATCGAGGACAGCGCCAAGGTCATCAGCCGCATGGTCGACCTGGTGCTGATCCGCACCTACGAGCAGACCAAGATCGAGCGCTTTGCGGCGCATTCCAGGGTGCCGGTGATCAACGGCCTGACCAACGAGTTCCATCCGTGCCAGATCCTGGCCGACATCTTCACCTTCATCGAGCACCGCGGCTCGATCCTGGGCAAGACCGTGGCCTGGGTGGGCGACGGCAACAACATGGCCAACACCTGGCTGCAGGCCAGCGAGATCCTGGGCTTCAAGGTCCACCTCAGCACGCCGGGCGGCTACGAGGTCGACCAGTCGGTCGCCGGCATCCGCTCCAGCGACAGCTACCAGGTGTTCAAGAACCCGCTGCAGGCCTGCGCCGGCGCCGATCTGGTGACCACCGACGTCTGGACCAGCATGGGGTTTGAGGCCGAGAACGAGGCACGTAAACTCGCCTTCGCCGACTGGTGCGTGGACGCCGAATTGATGGCTGCGGCCAAGCCCCAGGCGCTGTTCATGCATTGCCTGCCGGCGCACCGGGGTGAGGAGGTCGAGGCCGACGTCATCGATGGCCCGCAGTCGGTGGTCTGGGACGAGGCCGAGAACCGCATGCACGTGCAAAAGGCGCTGATGGAGTACCTGCTGCTGGGCCGGCAGTCCTGACTCCGTACCGGCATTCTTGGCCGCTGTTGGAAATAACCGACACCACGACTTTTGTGGCGGTGGTACTGTCGCTGCGCCATGCCAAGCATCTGGGATATCTCCCCCGCCATCGACGAATCCTCTGCCGTCTTCCCGGGCGACACGGCCTATTCGCAGCGCCTGCATTTTGCGCTCGGCCCGGGCTGCCCGGTGAACGTGAACAGCATCACCCTGTCGCCCCATACCGGCGCCCATGCCGACGCGCCGCTGCATTACGCGCCCGACGGAGCGGCCGTGGGCCTGCTGGACCTGGCACCCTACCTCGGGCCCTGCCGCGTGATCCACTGCATCGGCTGCGGGCCGCTGGTCGAACCCGGCGACATCGCCCACGCGCTGGAACACCTGCCCGCGCGTGTGCTGGTGCGCACGCGCCAGACCGCGACCCAGGCCTGGGACGAATTCAGCGCGTATGCACCGGCCACGCTGGAACTGCTGGCCGGGCGCGGTGTGCTGCTGGTGGGCATCGACACGCCCAGTGTGGACCCGGCCACCAGCGCAGCCCTGCCGGCGCACCACCAGCTATTGCGCCACCAGATGCGGGTGCTCGAAAACCTGGTGCTCGACGCCGTGCCACCGGGCGACTACGAACTGATCGCGCTGCCCCTGAAACTGGTGCGTGCCGACGCCAGCCCGGTGCGCGCCATCCTGCGCGCCCTGGCCTGACGGCTGGCCGGCCCCGATCCCCTTTTTCAACTGTTCGCGCCCACCATGACTCCAGCATCCCCCGCCCCGAGCACCCTGAACGACTGCCAGCACCGCGATGCCCAAGATCCCCTGCGCCACCTGCGCGACCAGTTCACTCTGCCCGAGGGGGTGATCTACCTTGACGGCAACTCGCTCGGCGCCATGCCGCGCAGCGCAGCCGCAGCCGTCGCCCGGGCCGTGACCGAGGAATGGGGCCAGGGCCTGATCCGCTCCTGGAACAGCGCCGGCTGGTTCGAGCTGCCGCAACGCCTGGGCGACAAGATCGGCAGCCTCGTGGGCGCGTCCCCGGGCACGCTGGTGGCCACCGACAGCACGTCGATCAACCTGTACAAAGTGCTGGGTGCGGCCCTGCACATCGCCGCCCAGGACGCGCCTGAGCGCCGGGTGGTGCTGAGCGAGCGCAGCAACTTCCCCACCGACCTGTACATCGCCGAGTCCCTGTGCAAGGAGCGTGGCTGCCGCCTGCAACTGATCGAGGCCGACGAACTGGACGTCGCGCTTGACACCAACGTGGCGGTGCTGATGCTCACCCATGTCAACTACCGCACCGGCGCCATGTTCGACATGGCGGCCGTGACGGCCGCGGCCCATCAGGCAGGTGCGCTGGTGGTGTGGGACCTGGCCCACAGCGCCGGTGCCGTGCCGGTGCACCTGGAACAGGCCGGCGCCGACTTTGCCGTGGGTTGCGGCTACAAGTACCTCAACGGTGGCCCGGGTGCACCAGCATTTGTCTGGGTGCACCCCCGGCACGCCAGCCGTTTCTGGCAGCCGCTGTCGGGCTGGTGGGGTCATGCCGCGCCGTTTGCGTTCACGCCCGACTACCTGCCGGCCCCCGGCATCAACCGCTACCTGTGCGGCACGCAGCCGATCCTGAGCATGCGTGCCCTCGAGTGCGGGCTCGACAGCGTGCTGGCCGCACAGGGCTGCGTAACCGGGCAGGACGCGATGACCGCGCTGCGCGGCAAGTCGTTGCAGCTGACCGATCTGTTCATCAACCTGGTCGAACAGCGCTGTGGCGGTTTCGGGCTGGCCCTGGCGACTCCCCGGGACCATCGGTGCCGCGGCTCGCAGGTTTCCCTGAGCCGGCCCGTGGGCGCCTACGCCATCATGCAGGCGCTGATCGCGCGCGGCGTGATCGGCGACTTCCGGGCCGGTGACGACCACTCCCGTCCGGATATCCTGCGCTTCGGCTTCACGCCGCTGTATGTCGGTTTCGTGGACGTCTGGAACGCGGTCGAGCAGCTGCACCAGGTGCTGCAGGCCGAAGAGTGGATGCGGCCAGAGTTCAACCGCATACACGCGGTGACCTGAACCGGGCACCGCAAGGAGGATCTGTGATGAACATCCCCGAACACATCGTCCGCGAGGAAAAGGCGCAGCTCGACTTCAGCCAGTCCATGAGTTACGCCGACTATCTGCACCTGGACCACGTGCTCAACGCGCAACATCCACGCTCGCCCGACCACAACGAGCTGCTGTTCATCATCCAGCACCAGACCAGCGAGTTGTGGATGAAGCTGATGCTGCACGAACTCGGCGCTGCGATCCGCTGCGTGGCGGCAGACGAACTGGGCAGCGCATTCAAGATGCTGGCACGCGTGAGCAGGATCATGGAGCAGCTGGTGCATGCCTGGGACGTGCTGGCCACCATGACACCGCCCGAATACAGCGCCATCCGGCCCTACCTGGCCAGTTCCAGCGGATTCCAGAGCGCGCAGTACCGCTGCATCGAGTTCGCGCTGGGCAACAAGAACGCCACCATGCTCCAGCCGCACCAGCACCGCCCCGATCTGCTGGCCACCGTGCAGGCGGCCTTCGAGGCACCCTCGCTCTACGACGAGGCGCTGCGCCTGCTGGCGCGCCGCGGCATCCCGGTGCCGCCGACCCATACACAACGCGACTGGACACAGCCCTACGTCGCGAGCGCCGAGGTCGAACAGGCCTGGCTGGTGGTCTACCGCAACCCGAAGGCGCACTGGGACCTGTACCAGCTGGGCGAGGAGCTCACCGATCTGGAGGACGCCTTCCGTCTGTGGCGTTTTCGCCATGTGACCACGGTAGAACGGGTGATCGGCTTCAAGCGCGGCACCGGCGGGACCGGCGGTGTCAGTTACCTGCGCAAGATGCTCGACGTGGTGCTGTTCCCGGAAATCTGGTCGCTGCGCACCTCGCTGTAGGCGCCACCACCGGGGACATGCGACGGCAGCGCGTCGAACACCCGCAGCGCCGCATAGGCGTCGTTGGCCGCGTACACCAGCTGGGCTTCGGTCAACCGGGGGTTGGCCCAGTTCGACGTGGTCGCCTTGCGTGACTTGATGAAGCGCCGGTTGAACACCACCGCCACCGCGCCCTTGACACCCATGTCGCGGCGGTAACCGTTGCGCCAGAAGATGGTGTTGAGGTCGAGCACGCCCAGCGGATCGACGCCCAGCTTGCTGATGATGCGCCGGCGGTCGTCGCCCAGGCCGAAACCCACCTTGGTGAGTGTTTCCGAGGCCAGCAGACCGGCCACGACCTCGCGGCACTGCGCATCGTGCAGCTGGAACACAAAGGCCTGGTGCACCGTGGACAACTGCAGCACATGCGGCCCACCCGACACCTCGTTGCGGGCGAACGTCGGCTTGGACTCGGTATCAAACCCCAGCACCGCCGCAGCCGCCAGGATCTGCTGCGCCTGTGCGGCCGCGCGCCCGTTGGAGACCAGTTCGATCTGCGCCATGCCCAGGCGCTCGAACGGTTCGAGCAAGGCGATGTGCTCGCGCGAGGGGGTGGGGAAACGTTCCGACATGGCACGCAATGTACCGGAGTGGCGCCGCAGCACCCTATTTGTTGGCGGATGGGC
>JANOUM010000441.1:0-3313 GCA_031416855.1 Rhodoferax sp.
GGACTGGGTGATCGTGTTTGTGGCGGCCCTGTCGGGGCGACAGGGTGTCGCCGCCCGGGCCGACGAGGTCACCGCCGCGATCAACCAGATGATCGAGTCGATCCGCCAGGGGCGCCTGTCGGCCTACATCCCGTTCGACCGGCACGGCCGCCCAGTGTCTTTCGAGTGAAGGAGCCCGCCGGGCCGCCCCAAGGGCGAACTCCGCCATGCGAAGCATGGGGGATTGCTGATGTGCCGCCGGGCCGCCCCAAGGGCGAACTCCGCCATGCGAAGCATGGGCGTCAGGCGAACAGGTCGCCACGTGCAGATGGGTCGCAGCGTAGTGACTTGTTGCCGGTGTGGATTTGAGCCACGTCAAGCCCCTGCCATTCGCCCCGGGGGCACGACGGCCGTCCCGTGCACCTCAGCGCTCGGCGATGTAGTGCTGCATCGTGACCGACTCGCCTTCAAGCAGGAAAGTGCGCACGTGAGCCTCGATCTGATGGTCGGCCAGCGTGGCGCGCGCGCGCTGGTGCAGGTAGTCGGCCCAGGAGGTCACGATGAAGCGCTCGACGTAGCTTGAGGGGTCGGCGAGGTCGCGGTAGATGCGCCAAAAAGTTGCTCCATCGCGCCGGCGTGGCGCACGCAGCTGGCTGATTGCGTCCAGGAAGTCCTCGGCATTGGCCGGCAGGATCCGATAGCCGATCTCCACCGCGATCGGCCCGGCTTCCGGGTCGGGTTCGTGGCTCATGAACAGGTCCTCCCACGGGGTGGCCTGCGTCACCTCGCCGGTTTCGCCCATGCGCAGCGGAAAGCGGCGTGCCATCAGGGGCCCGAGTGCCATGCAGATGGCAGCGACGGTGAGCGCGAGAGACAGGCCGGCCAGGTCGGACAAGGCGCCCCAGAAGGCGGATCCGATGGCAAACGCCCCGAGCGCACTGAGTGTGTGCATCGCGACCGCCCGTGCCCGCACCCACGGCGGGACGCTGGTCTGGGTGGCGGTATTGAATGTCGACATCACGGCCATCCAGGCGCCGCCAGCCAGGATCAGCGCCAGGTACACCGGTGGATCCCATTCGGAGTAGGCCGTCACCAGCATCACCAGTGCAAACAGCAGGCAGCCACCGGCCACCAGCGGCTCCAGGCCGAAACGCGTGCGCAAGCGCCCGATGAACAGGCCCGCGATGATGGCACCCGTGCCCAGGCAGCCCATCAGCAGGCCGAAGCCGGCAGCCCCCAGGCCCAGCTGCCGCTGGCCGATCACCGGCAGCAGAGCCCACAGGGCCGATCCCGCTGCGCAGTAGGCACCGGCGCGTAGCAGCTGCGACAACACGATGTGCGAATGCCACGCGAAGCGCAGTGCACTCAGCATGCCGCCCCACAAGCGTTCGGCCGGCAGCCGCGTCGGCGGATGGGCCTTGGGTGGAAAACGCCGGATGGCCAGCATCATGACCAGGGTGCTGACGACCGCGAACACGAAGTTCCAGGCGCCGTCCATATGCAGGAACACGGCACCGGCCAGTGCCGGCCCGATCGCGCGTGCGGCGTTGTAGGCGATACCCACGGCGGTGATGGCCTGCGGCAGGTCATGGCGCGGCACCGAGTCGCTGATCGAGGAGTTCCAGGCCGGCGACAGCAAGGCCGTGCAACTGCCCGACAGGAACACAAAGAACAGGATCGTGCCGGCCCCGCCGACCCGGGCCATCAGCAGCGCCGCCAACACGATCCCCACGACGGCCTGGATGCCCAGCGCCAGGAGGATCAGGCGGCGCCGATCGGTGATGTCGGCCAGCACCCCGGCGGGCAGCGAGAACAGGAACATGGGCATGAACACGGCGGTCTGGACCAGCGCGGCCAGAAACGAGGACCCGGTGAGTTCGACCATCATCCAGGCGGCGGCCATGGTCTGCATTGCGTTGCCGATGAAGTAGACCGCGCCGCTCGCGCACAGCGCGCGGAATTGCGGGTGGCGCAAGGTCCGTCGGATGGTGGAGGCAGGAGGCATGGGGGGATTGTCGGCGCAGCGGCGCACGCATGGCGGCCATGCGGTGATCATGCCCACTTGCTCCAGCCGGCGGTGGCGCCGGTGGCATGGTGACGGCGACAGCTTGTATATTGCCTGCGACTGCTTCCGGGCGCATACTTATTTATTTGTACCGGCAATCCGATCATGAGGAGTGATGCAATGGCTGATCCGACCAGCAACCCGATGGGACTGATGGGTTTCGAGTTCGTCGAGTTCGCATCGCCGACGCCCGGTGTGCTGGAGCCGGTGTTCGAGATGCTGGGGTTTTCGCGCGTGGCCGAACACCGTTCCAAGGACGTTTCGCTGTACCGCCAGGGCGACATCAACTTCATCGTCAACCGCGAGCCGCGCAGTGTCGCCTCCTATTTCGCCGCGGAGCACGGGCCGTCGGCGTGCGGGCTGGCGTTCCGGGTCAGGAATTCACGGGTGGCGTTCGAGCGCGCGCTGGAGCTCGGTGCACAGCCGGTCGAGCTGCGTACCGGCCCGATGGAACTGCACCTGCCCGCCATCAAGGGCATCGGCGGTGCGCCGTTGTACCTGATCGACCGCTTCGAGGAGGGCAAGTCGATCTACGACATCGACTTCGATTTCATCGAGGGCGCCGACCGCCATCCGGTGGGACACGGCTTCAAGATCGTGGACCACATGACGCACAACGTGTACCGCGGCCGCATGGCGTACTGGGCCCGGTTCTACGAGCAGTTGTTCAATTTCAGCGAGATGCGATTTTTCGACATCAAGGGCGAATACACCGGCCTGACCTCCAAGGCCATGGCCGCGCCCGACGGCAAGATCCGCATCCCGCTCAACGAAGAGGCCTCTGGCAGTGCCGGCCAGATCGAGGAGTTCCTGCTCAGGTTCAACGGCGAGGGCATCCAGCATATCGCGCTGCTGTGCGACGACATCTATGCCAGCGTCGACAGCCTGCGGCGCGCCGGTGTTCCCCTGATGAGTGCACCATCGGCGACCTACTACCGCATGCTCGACGCGCGCCTGCCCGGCCACGGCGAACCGGTCGACGCCTTGTCCACCCGCGGCATCCTGCTTGACGGCAGCACGGGTGGTGGCACGCCGTGCCTGCTGCTGCAGATTTTTTCCAACACCCTGCTCGGACCGGTGTTCTTCGAGTTCATCCAGCGCAAGGGCGACGATGGATTCGGCGAGGGCAACTTCAAGGCGCTGTTCGAGTCAATCGAACGCGACCAAGGCCGGGGTCAGGTCTTGCCTTTTGCCCTACTCGCAAACTAAGGTCCGGGGGTCAGGGCCGGGGTCAGGTCTTGCCTTTTGCCCTGCTCGCAAACTACGAAT
>JANOUM010000442.1:0-5282 GCA_031416855.1 Rhodoferax sp.
CTGCCTTGCGTGCAAGCGTCACGGCCGGGCCGATCGACGGCGACAGCTGGTGCCTGCTGGTCGAAAACAACGCCGCCGCCGCCAAGATGCGCCAAATCCTGCCCGCACTGGAGGCACACCTGCGCTCCAAAGGCTGGCCGGTCGCATCGATCCGGCTCAAGGTGCAACGCGCCACGCCGCGCTGAGCGCGCGCCGCGCGCCAAGGTCGGTCAGCGGCCCCGGCAGGATTGTGCCACGGCAGCCTGGCTGCGGGCCGCAGGCCAGGGAGCGTCGCAAACAGTACTGGCAGACCGCCCTCCCGCATGCGCCCGCACCGGCTAGGTGCGTAGCCACAAGTACATCGACCGGGTCGACCGGGCACGCGACGGCGCCCAACGTATCCGCTCCGAACTGAAGGATGCCGAAACCGGACAGCGCGGCACACCGCCGACGCGGCGCACCATCTGGACGCGGCGATACCCTTGCTGGATGCCAAGCTGGCAGAACTCGACCCGCTCGTCGCGTTGTCGTTGCCGGCAAATAGCGCTCCGCCGATGGCGTGCGCCACCAGGCGGACACGATCAGGGTAGCCGCGCGGGCGTGCCCTGACCGAGCGGCACCATGAACCGGCTGTGCGCCGCCGCCAGCTCGGCCCAGCGCAGGATTTCGCCGGGCAGCAGTTGCACGGCGGCCCCGGTCGCGGACTGCTGCAACGCCATGGCGGGCTCGACGCGGGCCAGGACGAAATGCATCGACCGGCCGGCGCGGGTCAACGTCAATTCGGCCCGCGGCCAGTGCGGGGGGAGGCAGGGCGTGAATGACAGGTCCTGGTCGCCCAGGTGCAGGCCGAACACCGACTCGATGGCCGCGCGGTGCATCCAGGCGGCCGAACCGGTATACCAGCTCCAGCCACCGCGACCGACATATGGCGGCTGGGTGTACACGTCGCCGGCCATGACATACGGTTCGATGCCATACGCCGGCCCCTGCACCGGGTCGGCCGCGCGGTGTGCCGGGCTCAGCCAGGTGAACGTCCGGTAGGGCAAATCATGCGCCCCGGCGTCGGGCAGCCCGGCCTGCCGGGCCAACTCCGCGTGGGCCATCATCACCCAAACGCCGGCGTGGGCGTATTGCCCACCGTTCTCGCGCACGCCGGGCGGATAGGCCTGGATGTAGCCGGCGCTCGGGCTGGCGCGCGCCAATGGCGGGTCGAGCAACTTGACCAGACTTGCGGATTTGTCCATCAAAAGCGCCTCGGCGGATGCCATCGCCTGGCGTTGCATGTCCAATGGCGCCACACCGGACAACACCGCCCAGGCCTGCGCGATCAGGTCGATGCGGGCCTCCGGGTTGGCGGCGGCGCCCAGTGGCTGCCCGTCGTCGAAAAAGGCGCGCTTGAACCACTGGCCGTCCCAGGCCGGCCCCAGCAGGGCGGCGGTCCAGCCGCGTGCAGCGTCGCTCCATCGCTGCGCGCGTTCCATCTCGCCGCGCGCCCGCGCCAACGGCGCGTAGTCCGCCACCAGCCGGCACAGGAACCAGCCCAGCCAGACCGACTCGCCCCGGCCCTCGATGCCGACCCGGTTCATGCCGTCGTTCCAGTCGCCACTGCCCATCAGGGGCAGGCCGTGCACCCCGACACGCAGGCTGCGATCGATGGCGCGCGCACCATGTTCGTACACCGACGCCTGCGCGGTGCTGGCCTCCGGTGTGAAATACGCATCCTCGGCGCCGGCAGGAATTTCGGGGCCATCCAGAAAGGCAACCGCCTGGTCCAGCAGCGCCAGGTCGCCGGTGGCACGCAGGTAATGCACGGTTGCATGGGGCAACCACAACAGGTCGTCCGAAAAGTGCGTGCGCACGCCGGCCCCCAGGGGCGCATGCCACCAGTGCTGCACGTCGCCCAGCGCAAACTGGCGCGAGGCGCACAACACGATCTGCGCGCGCAGCATCTGCGGCGCGGCCCAGGCCAGGGCCATGGCGTCCTGCAGCTGGTCGCGAAAACCGGTGGCGCCCCCGGCCTGGTAGAAACCGGCCTTGGCCCACAGGCGGCAGGTCACCGCCTGGTACAGCAGCCAGCGGTTGACCATCACATCGAACAACGGGTCGGGTGTCTTCACGATGCTGGCGCCCAGCAACTGATCCCACTGCGCGCGCGCGGCGTCGATGCGTTGCGTGGCCGTGACCAGCAGCGCCGCGGCCGCCAGCGCACGCGCGCCGGCCGGGCTGGCGGCGTAGCCCAGCAGGAACACATATTCCACCGCCTGATCCTCGCCGAGCGTGACGCGGGCGGACAGTGCCGCGCAGGGATCCAGACCGGCACCGCTGGCTTGCGCAAGCTGGCGCGGCAGCACCAGCCGGCCGTCGGCGTCGAAGAACTCCCTGCGGTCGCAGGTCCACTGCGCCAATTCACCCGGTGGTCCGCCGAGCGCCAAGAACGCCGTGCCCGCACCGAAACCGGCAGACTGCTCGCGCTGCGTGCAATACAGGGTCGAGGCACTGCCAACGAATTCCTGGGCGGTGTTCGTCGTGGCGCGATCGCTGCGCATGCCGCCCATCATCCATTCGACCAGGCCCACCAGCCGCAGGTGCTGGGTATGCGTGCCGCGGTTCGCCAGGCGCACGCGCACTTGCTTGACGGCGGCGCCCGCGTCAACGACCCAGGAGGCCTTGACCTCCAGGTCGCCACGCCGGTGGCGGATGACCGTCGCACCCTGCCCGTGGGCCACGTGGTAGGCCACCTGCGGGTCGCCATGGGCGCCAGGCGAGACGCTCCAGACCTGCCGGCTGCGACGATCCTGCAGCAGCAGCCATTCGCACGGCGGGTCACCCACCGGGTCGTTGGACCAGGGGCTGAGCTGCATCAGGCGGCTGTTGACGGCCCAGGTGTAGCCGCCACCCGCCTCCGACACCTGGGTGCCGAAATCGGGATTGGCCAGCACGTTGATCCACGGGCGCTGCGGCTGCAGACGGGCATGCACATCGAAGCGAAAATCACCCGACTCGGCCGAAAAGCTGCCGGTCGGCGCCGGCACCACAGCCACACCAGCCGGCGCGACCGGCACCACCGTCAGGTCCTGCGCCATGCGTGTCGCGGCTGCCTCTGCATGCGCATCGGCCCATTCCTGCACATGGTGCGCCAGTGGACGGCCGTCGGCGTTGAAACGCACGCGGGCCAGGTTCTTGAGGGTCGCCATCTCGTCCGGTGATACCTCGTCCGAGCGCAGCACATGCATGGCGGTGGCCGACGGACCCAGCGCACCGGCCTGCGCGGCGCTGTCAGCGGCATGGCGGTCGCGCAGGGCCGCCATCTCGTGCTGCAAAGCCATCTGGTAGGACACCGGTTCGGCATTCACCACCACCAGGTCGCACGCGATCCCGCCCCACGACCACCAGCGCAGGGCATGTGCGAGTGTGCGCAACAGGCCCAGGGCCTGCAACGCGGCCGCCGACACCAGGATCAGCGGCCGGTCGCCCGAGATGCCAAAGCGCCACAACAGGCGGCGATCACAGACCTCGGCCAGGGTCGGGCGGTCACGGTGCAAGGTCGACACCAGCGCTGTGGTGAGGGTCTGGTAGGCGGCGAAGTTCTCGCTGCTGGTACGCAGCGCGCGCAGGCGGATGCCGGTCAGCGTGGCCGACATCAGCGACGCACGCTGCACCAGGATCGGCTGGCGGTACTTGTCGACCACCGCCTGCAGTGTGTCGCTGTTGTCACAGGCGGCGGTGGCGAAGGTGAGGCACGCACTGGCACGGGGTGCGATCCGCAGGCGTACTGCCAGCACACACACCGGATCCAGGCCGGTGTCGAGCGTCACCTCCGGCGCAGCCGCATCGGTTGGCACCGGGTCGAGCAGGGCCAGCGGCTGGCCCACGGTGTGGTTGCGCCCAAGCCAGCGCTGCCGGTCGGTCTGCACCTGCAAGCCGCTGATCGGCGCCCGCACATCGACGAGGAAATGCGCCATGTGCATGGTGCGCTCGCTGTCCAGGCGCGGCGTGCGTGCGAACACCAGCGCCTGGTGTGCCGGCTGCCACACCGCACGCACGAACAGGTTGCCGAACACCGGGTGCGACTCGTCCGCGCGCGGCTCGGCCAGCGTCACCTCGAAGGCCGAAAGCAGTTCTATTTCCAACTCCTCGTCGCCCGGGTTGCGCAGCTCGACCTGACGAAATTCGATGTCGTCCTCGGGGCTGACCCAGACCGTGGTGTGGGCCTGCAGGTCCGGCCAGAGGGCGTCGAAACACACGCGGTCGGCGTGAAACTCGGTGGTGTAGTGCGCGTCGGGGTCGGCCGCCGGATGGCGGGTGATGGACACCAGTGGCGCCCGCCCGGCGACCAACGGCCCCAGCGGCCGGCGCAGATACACGAAACTGCCCCAGCCGTCGCGCAGGGCATCGTCGCGCGTGCGATTGATGCCGATGCGGCCCCAGTGGCTGCTGCCGGCACCCTGGGGCCGCAAGGTGACGCTGTAGCGCCCGTTGGACAACACATGGGTAGGCTGCGGCGCGCCGCTTTCGGTGGCCACATGGCGCAACTGGCCGGAGCGCCGGCGCTGCAGGGCCTTGAGGGGCGGCCCGTCGGCCGGCCCGCAGGCCATCGAGATCTCCCGCGGTGCGCGTTCCTGCAGCAGCGAAGCGACCGCCTCGATACGCGGATTGGCCATGCCCCAGCGTTGCGCAATGCCGTCGAACAGCACATTGGCCAGGGCCACGATGGTCATGCCCTGGTGGTGCGCCATGTAGGTGGCCACCGGGGTGAACGCGTCGTTGCCACTGCGCCGCGCCGGCGAGAAATCCAGCGCCTCCATGAACCCGAGTGCAGTGCGCGCGCCTAGCGCCTGCAGCGCGGTGAAATTGCGCAGCGCGGTTTGCGGCGCGATCTGCGCCGCCAGCGCGGTTGCATAAGGGGCCACCACCAGTTCGTCGGGCTGGGTGCGCCGCAGTGCCAGCCGCGGCACGCCCTGGGCCGTGTACTGGTAGGCCAGTGTGTGGTCGCTGGCCGCATAGGCGCACTCCGAGACGCCCCACGGCATGCCGTGGCGGCGCGCGAAATGCATCTGCTCGCGCAACGCCACCTCGCACGCACCACGCAGCACGCTGCCCGCGGGTTCGTCCAGCACCAGCGTGGGCATCAGGTATTCGAACATCGAGCCCGACCAGGACCGCAGCCCGGCCTGCGCGCCGAGCGCAAACGACGGGCGCCCGAGGGCGGCCCAATGCCGCACCGGCACGTCCCCTCGGGCGATGGCGAGCAGGCTGGTCAGGCGCGACTCGGACGCCAGCAGGTCGTAGAAGCCCGCATCCAG
>JANOUM010000443.1:0-2418 GCA_031416855.1 Rhodoferax sp.
GCCGTGGCAAGGAAGAGCGGCGTCATCGCAAAGACCAGCACATAGCCCGAAGACGTGAACCCGCCCAGCGCCAGGTGAACCGCCAGCAGGGCCAGCAACGAGAGCCCATTGGTCAACCTCGCCAGCAGATAGTAGGAACGGCCTCTGGCGTACCCCACGCAGAACAGCAACTGCACGAATGCCGTCACGAACGCGATCTGTGCGGCCAGTCGTGCACCGATCCAGGCGTAAAAGCCAGCATAGAGCAACCACACCAAGACCAGCGCCAGTGCGATCCCTGCCATCAGGGACTTGCGCAGCTTCCACTCGGGAGAGTCGTCCGGCTCGGTGGCATAACGCACGAAGCGATCCTTCAGCCGCTGCATGGCTGTTTGCGGGCCCGTGGCTTTGGCGACCATCGTCACACCACTCCCAGGCCGGACAAGAACTCGGCCGCCCGGCACACCGGCACGCCGCACCACGGGTGCAGTACCAAGAGGTCTTCGTCACTGCTCACCAGCATGTCGGCCCGGCAGACCTGCACCAGCGCCAGGAACTTGTTGTCCATGACGTCGCGGCAAGTTGGTTGCAGCGTATCGACGTCGGCCTGCGTGACCGGGAAGAAGTGCATGCTGGTGCGCAACATGACGACGAACTCCAGCCGTGCGTCGGGCGGCAGGTAACGGTCAAGGCGGTCACGCTGCATCACGCGCTCCAGCTCCAGCCAGGTGGGTACCGACGCGCATACATCACTGCGCGCCAATGCCAGCGTGAGCGCCTGGTGTGGCAGCGAGCCCTGCTTGAGCGCTGCACCCACCAGCGTGCTGGTATCGAACACGACGCGCCTGGGCCAGCTCATCGCAGTTCATGAACCAGCCGGTTGATGTCGTCGTCCGACAACTCGGCAGCTACCGGTGTGACCAGCGCCGTGGCGCGTGCACTCCAGGCTTCGAGCGCCTCCACCGCCTTGCTGCGGCGCACCCGCACGTCGAGCAGTTCTTCCATGTCTTGCGGCGAGACGATGAAAGCCGCCGGCCGCCCATGGCGCGTCACCGTGACCGGCTCTCGCCGCGCCATGTCGAGCAGTTGGCCGAAGCGGTTTTGCGCTTCAACGGAGGTAACGGAAATCATGGGCAGGCTCCGAAATAGTGACTAATTTGTACAGTGTAGCCATAATAGTTAAATAATTCGCTCGCTTCATCGCACCGGCCCGGCTTCGGACAAATTGATATCAAAACACACAAGTGATATCATTTCCCCAGATTTCCGGGAGCAATCGACCATGTCATCCGTCACTGTCAGAAACCTGCCCGACGCCACACACCGCGCTCTGAAGCACCGTGCCGAGCAACACGGCCGCAGCACCGAAGCCGAAATCCGCCACATCCTGGAAGCCGCAGTAAGGCCGGGCAATGGGCTCGGTTCCGCGCTGGCAGCCATCGGGCGCAGGGCGGGCGGCATCACATTGCAGATCGAACGCGATCGGACCCCCGTGGTGCCCGCGAGCTTCAAGTGATCATCCTCGACACGAACGTCGTCTCCGAACCCCTCAGGGCCGAGCCGGAACCGGCGGTGTTGGCCTGGCTGGACGCGCAGGCGCCGGCAACGCTGTACACGACGAGCATCACGCTGGCCGATTTGCTGGCCGGTGTTGCGGCGCTGCCGGCGGGGCGGCGGCGCAACAGGCTGCGCCAAGCGCTGAGCGACCAGGTGCTGCCCCTGTTCGAGGGCCGGGTGCTGGCCTTCGACGCACAGGCGGCGCATGCCTATGCGCAGGTGCACGCTGGCGCCTTGGCGGCCGGCAACCCGATCAGCTTTGCAGACGGGGCGATCGCCGCCATTGCAGCGGCGCATGGGTTTGCCGTCGCCACCAGGAACGTACGCGACTTCAAGGGCACCGGGGTCGAAGTGGTCGACCCCTGGGCGCAGACCACAGCACGCTGATTGCGGGCAGATCGTTCGCCTGCGCCTGAATGGCGGATGGGCCTTCATCGTGCTCTCGCCTGCATCAGCGCGGCCACCAGCGCATCGACACGGATCGGCTTGGTCACGTAGTCGTCCATGCCGGCGGCCAGGCATTCCTCGCGGTCGCCCTGCATGGCGTTGGCGGTCATCGCGATGATGCGTGGCCGTTGCTCCGGCTTGTGCTTGGCCGTGATGCGCCGTGACGCCTCCAGCCCGTCCATCTCGGGCATCTGCACGTCCATCAGCACCACGTCATAGGTCTGGCGCTCGATGCACTCGATGGCCTCGATGCCGTTGGATGCCAGGTCGGCGCGGTAACCCATCTGCAGCAGCAGCCGCATGGCCAGTTTCTGGTTCACCACGTTGTCTTCTGCCAGCAGGATGCGCAGCGGGTGGCGCGTAGCCATCTCGGCGTCCATGCGCGGTTTGGCGGGCGCGGCGGCCTGTCTTGGCGCCGCGTCTTTGGACAGCAGA
>JANOUM010000444.1:0-1687 GCA_031416855.1 Rhodoferax sp.
CCAAGGCTGGCGCTGCCAGCCCCGCGACCGCGGCACCGGCGGCGATCAGCGCCCCAGCAGCGGCGGCACCGGCTATCGCTGCGCCAGCGAGCGCCGCGTCACAATAAACCAGTGCCTGCCCCGATCCCCGCGTCTACGGGCAAGGGAGGCCCAACGCAAGGCCCGCACAGCGGGTCCTTCTTACTCGCCGATGCAATTTCAGCGGGTGAACAAGCCATTCATTCATCCGGTTGGAGGAAAATGCCGGCATGCAACTGAACTACATTGCCAATGCTGCCGTGCCGTCCGCCTCTGGCCGCGCGATTATGGTCATCGACCCGTCCGACGGCCAGCCGTTCGATCAAATCCAGCGCAGCAATGCTGCCGACCTCGACACCGCGGTACGCGCTGCCCGCCAGTGCCTGGACAGCGTGTGGAGCAAGCTCGGCGCGGCCGAGCGCGGCCGCCTGCTGATGCGGTTGTCGGCCAAGGTCACGCAGCACGCGGAGGAACTGGCGTTGATCGAACAGCGCGACTGCGGCAAGCCGACCCGCCAGGCACGCGCCGACGCCGCCGCCCTGGCGCGCTATTTCGAGTTCTATGCCGGCGCCTGCGACAAGCTGCACGGTGAGACCATCCCCTACCTCGACGGTTACAGCGTGCTGACCTGGCGCGAACCGCACGGCGTCACCGGCCATATCATTCCGTGGAACTACCCGATGCAGATCTTCGGGCGCAGCGTGGGCGGAGCCTTGGCGGCGGGCAACGTCTGCGTCGTCAAGCCGTCCGAAGATGCCTGCCTGTCGTTGCTGCGCGTGGCCCAGCTGGCGGCCGAATGCGGCTTCCCGGCCGGCGCCCTGAACATCGTCACCGGTTATGGCCATGAGGTGGGCGATGCATTGGCACGCCACGCTGGCATCGACCATATCAGCTTCACCGGAAGCCCCAAGATCGGCACACTGATCCAGCAGGTGGCGGCCGAGCGCCACTGCCCGGTCACGCTGGAGCTTGGCGGCAAGAGCCCGCAGATCGTGTTCGCGGATGCCGACCTCGACGCGGCCATACCGGCCATCGTCAACGCCATCGTGCAAAACGCCGGGCAGACCTGCTCGGCCGGCTCGCGCCTGCTGGTGGACCAGCAGATCTACGAGCCCCTGCTGCAACGCCTCGGTGAGGCATTCTCCAGACTCCGGGTCGGGCCGGCCGCACTGGATCTGGACCTTGGCCCGCTGATCCGCCAGAGCCAGCAGCAGCGCGTGTGGGATTTCCTGAGTGATGCGCAGGTGGCCGGTATCGCGATGGTCGCGCAGGGACAGATTGCCGACGAGGCGCCCGACACCGGTTTCTACCAGGCCCCCACGCTGCTGCGGGATGTCCCGCCAGCGCACCGTCTGGCCCAGGAGGAAGTATTCGGGCCGGTGCTCGCCGCGATGTCTTTTCGGGACGAAGACCACGCGGTCGAACTCGCGAATGCCACGCAGTTCGGTCTGGTCGCCGGCGTTTGGACGCGCGACGGTGCACGCCAGTTCCGCATCGCCAAACGCATCCGCAGCGGCCAGGTATTCATCAACAACTACGGCGCCGGTGGCGGTGTGGAGTTGCCGTTTGGCGGCTTCAAGGCCTCGGGCCATGGCCGCGAAAAAGGCTTCGAGGCCCTGTACGGCTTCACGGCCCTCAAGACCGTGGCGATCCGGCACGGCTGACCCTC
>JANOUM010000445.1:0-1984 GCA_031416855.1 Rhodoferax sp.
TTTGGCGAGCAGGGCACCACCAACGGAGCGCACAATGACATCACCCGTGTGACGCGGCTGCTGCACCACGCGGCGGGCGAGATGGGCATGTACCGCAAGACCCGGCTGAATTTCGGCGCACTGGCCAAGGACGGCCACGGCACAGAGCGCGACCCGGACACGCAAACCCGCGCCATCATGGAAGCCCAGAGCGAGCGCCTGTACGTTGAAACCAAGGCCCTGCTGGCGCGTCACAAGCCGCTGACCGAACACCTGATGGGAAAACTCCTGGAGGCCGGTGAGATGAACCTGAGTGCGGTGCTGTCAGAGATCCGTCGATTCGAAGCAGCGCTTCATAGCGGATGTAGCGGATGACAGTCCAACACTGCTTCAGCTACGCAACGAAGCCCGCCAGCGAGGTTTGCCCCGGCGCACCGTACCACCGGCGCACAAGCCCGGGCCGACTGAACCAGCCTGATACAGACCCGCGGTGTCGCGCCGGCTTGCCGGCTGACCGGTGTGGCGTCGCCGCGTGGTGGCAGCGGCTCGAAATCCTGCCGGGCAAAACCGTTCCCGTTCGACTCCGGCCACCGGTTGCATTTTTTTCTGGCTGGAAATGGCCCCCCCCTTGCGTCGGGGTCCGAATTGGCGCATTCTCAACCGGGATCATTTTCCGATTACAGGAGTCCATCATGCGTAGTTCGACCTGCTGGAGTAGCTGTTTCACCCCGATCCTGCTGGTACTTTCATGGTTCGTGGGCGCGGCGCACGCAGCTACCGGAGTACCTGATTCGGCCCAGGCCGCCATCGCAGCATTCGCCAGGGCCAATGCAGCCGTGGTCGGCATTCGGGTCGGAGTGGCGGCTGACGCAGCGTCGGCCGAAACCCTCGGCAAGGAGCGCAGTGGATCCGGCGTGGTGATCGGGCCGGACGGTCTGATCCTGACGATCGGCTACCTGATGATGGAGGCACAGTCGATCCAGATAACCACCCAGGACAACAAGACCCTGCCGGCGCAGGCCGTAGCCTATGACCTGGCCACCGGTTTTGGCTTGGTGCGGCCACTACTGCCCCTGCGTGGCGTCGAGCCGGTGGCGCTGGGCAGCCTGAGTGACCTGCAACCCGGCACGTCGCTAATGGCGGCGACCGGTGCCCAGGGCAACGGCGACGATGGCGATGTCACCATGACGCAACTGGTCAGCAAACGCGCATTCTCCGGCTATTGGGAGTACCACATCGAGACGGCGGCATTCACCAGCCCGCCGATCGGCAACCACTCGGGCGCACCGCTGTTCAACCAGAGGGGTGAACTGGTGGGGATCGGCAGCCTGTATGTCAGTGACGCACTTGGTGGCAACCGCCGCATGCCTGGCAACATGTTCGTTCCCGTCGACCTGCTCAAGCCGATCCTGGGCGAAATGCAGCAGACCGGCGGCACCAGGGTCAGCCGCCGGCCATGGGTCGGCATCTCGTCGAGCGAACAGGGCGGCAGGGTGCAGATCGTGCGGGTCAGCAAGGAAGGGCCGGCACAACGCGCCGGGCTGGTGCCGGGCGACCTGGTGCTGGCGGTCGATGGCACCAAGGTCGCCACCTTGGAGGAGTTCTACAAGAAGTTGTGGGACCGTGCCCAGCCGGATGCCGAGGTCTCGCTTACCGTCTTGCAGGGTGCCGACATCAAGACCATCGTGCTCAAACCGGTGGACCGCATGAGCACCATGCGCAAGGCCGCAGGCATTTAGCACCCCACCCCAGGGGCACCAGGCGACACACCACAAACGGCGGGCTGTCAGCCGCCGCGCAGGCCTTGGGCTACCTCGGGGTACCTCAGGCGCACTCGCAACTCCCGTTTCATGCGGCTGTTGTCCATCCGGCGCGATTCCGACATGAAACTCAGCAGCATCAGGGGCATTTCGCTGTGCGCCGTGTTGCGGGCAACCCGCGGCGGGCGCGGCAGTCCGTACAGGTCGGCCGCCAGGTCGAAGTAATCACCCATTTTCAGCTGCGA
>JANOUM010000446.1:0-2783 GCA_031416855.1 Rhodoferax sp.
CCGGCCCTGACCCCGGCCCGGTGTGCTAAAGGATGTCGCAATGTAAAACCTGACCCCGGCCCGCTGTGACCCCGGCCCGGTGACCCCGGCCCGGTCAGTCGTGCCGCGTGAACCGCCGCTCCAGGTAGGCCAGCAGCGTACGTATCGTCTGCGCCTCGCCGCCAACCGGTCGACCGGCACGCGCGCTGTCGTTCCAGGCGAACAGGTCGATGTGCAGCCAGTCTTGTTGCTCGGGCACGAAATATTCAAGGAACAGCGCCGCGTTGATGGCGCCACCCATGGCGTTGCGCCCGGTGTTCACGATGTCGCCGATCGGGCTCTCGATGCCGGCCCTGTACGGTGCCCACAACGGCATGTGCCACAGCGGATCGTCGAGTTGCAGGCCCAGGTCCACCAGCGCCCGGGCGGTTTCCATCTGGCGGCAGAACAACGCCGGCAACTGCGGCCCGAGCGCCACGCGGGCGGCGCCGGTCAGCGTGGCCAGGTCGATGATCAGCGCGGGCCGGCCTTCGGCGGCATAGGCCAGCGCGTCACACAGGATCACCCGGCCTTCGGCGTCGGTGTTGCCGATCTCGATGTGCAGGCCCTTGCGGGTCTTGAACACGTCACCCGGGCGGTAGGCATTGCCTGCAATCGCGTTCTCCACGGCCGGCAACAGCACCTGCAGGCGCACCGGCAGCTTGAGCGCCATCACCAGCGCCGCCAGGCCCAGCGCATGCGCGGCACCACCCATGTCCTTCTTCATCTGGCGCATGCCCTCCGCACCCTTGATGTCCAGGCCTCCGCTGTCAAAACACACACCCTTGCCGACCAGGCACAGCAGCGGGTCTTTCGCCTTGCCCCAGGTCAGTTCGATCAGCCGCGGTGCACGTGTGCTGGCGCGCCCGACGGCGTGGATGGCGGGGAAGTTCTGCTTGAGCAGCGCGTCGCCCACCACCTGACGGAACTTGGCACCGTGTTGTTTGGCCACCATGCGCGCGGCCGCCGCCAGCTCTTGCGGCCCCATGTGTTCGGCGGGAGTGTTCACCAGGTCGCGCGTGGCCGCGATCACCGTGGCCAGCGCGATGCCGCGTTGCGCGTCCGCGTCCGGTGCCAGCAGCAACTCGGCGGCGGCACGCCGCCGCGGCTTGTACAGGTCGAACTCGTAAGCGCCCAGTTCCCACGACATCGCCGCCTGTTCCGCCGCAACAGTCAAGCCCTGGTCGGACAGGCGGTAGCGTCCTTGCGGCAGGGCCGTGGGCAAGGCCGCCAGCGCAAAGGGGTGGTCCGCGCGGGCCACGCCGGCAAACACCTCTGCCAGCTTGCCGTGCGCGTCGGGAACCAGCGCATGGCTGTCCGCCGCGCCGTCGAAACCCAGCGTTTGCAGCCACTGGCGTGTGGCCGCCGGCAAGGCGGGCGCGAGTTGTGTGAAACGGGCGCAGTCCACCACGGTAATGGGGATGGCGCCGGCGGGGATGGTTTTCTGGAGATGGATGGTCATGCCGGGATGTTAGCCGCCCGGCGTGCGCTCAGCGCACGGGGGTGGCGCGGATGAACGCCGCAATCGCCATGGCCACCTCCACGCCCTTGTCCTCCTGCAGGAAGTGGCCGGCATCGCGGGTGATGGCATGGGGCTGGCCCTGCGCGCCGGGCACCAGCTTTTGCCAGACCTTGTAGCCGCCACGTGTCACCGGGTCGCGGTTGCTGAACAACGTGAGGAAGGGTTTTTCCCAACGCTTGAACACCTCCCAGGCTGCCTCGTTGTTGGCGTGCTCCGGATCCTTGAGCGTGGTCGGTACGAAACCGGGAAAGATGCGTGCCGCAATCCTGAATCGGCCCGACGGGAAGGGGGCGTTGTAGGCAGCCACCTCCTGCTGGTTCAGACCGTGCACACAGCCGGCCTTGACGATGCGGCCGATCGGGAACCAGGGGCTGTAGCGCGAGAACGCGCGCCAGATCTTGAAGGCGCGCGGGACGGCGCCCGCACCGGTCGGCAGGCCGCCGTTGGCCAGCACGATGCGGTCGAAGCGTTCGGGGGACTGCGCAGCGAGGCGCAGGCCGATCAGCGACCCCCAATCCTGGCAGAACAGGGTGATATGGCGCAGGTCGACCGTCTCCATCCAGGCATGCATCCACAACACGTGGTTCAGGTAGGAGTAGTCGCGCTTGCACGCGGGTTTGTCGGAGCGCCCGAAACCCACCAGATCAGGGGCGACCACCCGGTAGCCGGCCTGCAGCAGCACCGGGATCATCTTGCGGTACAGGAAAGACCAAGCCGGCTCGCCGTGCATCAACAGGACGACCGGCGCGTCACTCGGGCCCTCGTCGATGTAGGCCACGCGCAGTTCCGCGAGTTGGATGTAATGTGGTGCCCAGGCGAAGTCGGGCAGGTTCGCGAAACGTGCCTCGGGGGTGCGCAGGACCTTGCCTACGGCGGGTAGTTTTTGCATGACGGTGGCGCGCAGATTCGACATCAAAAGCGCCTCTGGACGTGGATGTCGGTGGAGCCGGGGGGCAGGCTGAGAAAGTCGCCATCGGTGGCGATACGCAGCGGCCCGGCAAAGATGGAGGCTGCCCCGCCCAGAAACGCCTGCTCCATGCCCGGGAAGGGCAGGCCCGGCACGATGTGGTGGAGCAACAGGTAACGCACCCGTGCGTCGCGCGCGATCTCGGCCGCCTGCTCGGGCGTGGTGTGGTAGTTCAGCACGTCGTTGAATATCTTCTTCAGCTTCGGCCTGCCGGCCTGGGCGGCACCGTTTTCCAGCACCGCCATCAGCGGCTCGGACAGTGCCTCGTGCACCAGC
>JANOUM010000447.1:0-2373 GCA_031416855.1 Rhodoferax sp.
GCCGTGGTCGACTCCAGGCTGCGGGTGCGCGGCATACAGGGCCTGCGGGTGGTCGACGCCGGTGTCATGCCGGATTGAGGATCTTCCAGGCCTCGGCCGGGGTCGCGATCTCGCGGCCGCATTCTCTTGCGATCGCCACGATGCGCCGGATCAGGTCGGCATTCGTCGGCATGCCGAACTCCGTGTAGGGGTGGTCGCCCAGCCCGATCGAAATGTGGCCGCCCTGCGAGATGATCGCCGCCGCCAGCCCGAACAGGTTGCCGCCATAGGTCATCCCCGTCCACTCGACCTTTTTTCCCGGTGGCAGGTGGTCCAGGTGCGACTGCAGGCCCTTCAGGCTGGACGGGTGGCCGCCCAGGAAGATGCTGTCGGTCATCACCAGGCAGATGTACAGCGGCTCGTCGAGCAGCCCCATGTCGGCAAACGCGTTGGCATAGCGCAGGAAGCCGATGTTGAAGCAGGTCAGGTAGGGTTTGAGCCCGGCCGCCCGGACCTCTTTAGCGAAGTACATCAGGTCGCCGGTCGGGTTGGCGTAGACCTGGTTGGTGGTTTCGAAGCGCTTATTGACCGGGTCATAGCGGTCGACGTTCACCGAGCCCATGTCCAGCGGCACGAAATGCGGCGACACCGTCTTGTCCTTGGCCAACTCCAGGATGTGCTTCAGGCGCCCCTGCGCGCTGTTGTCCGCCATGGTGTTGTAGCCCAGCGTCGGGTGGACCAGGATGTCGGAGCCGCCGCGGATGCGCCGGATGGTGTCGGCGTAGGCCTCGGCGCTGTGCTCCGGCGTGCCGTCCGCCCTGCGGGCATGGAAATGCACGATGGCCGCACCGGCCTCGCGGCAGGCCGCCGAGTCCGCGGCAATTTCCTGCGGGGTGTAGGGCACGTTCGCATTACCCTGCTCGCGCAGCATGTATTCGTTGATGCGGGCTTCGATGATCAGTTTGTTCATGGCGGGGTGTGTCCGGTGGTTTACAGATTGCGCAGCACGATCGGCATGCTGGCAAAGGCGTCATGGTAGCTGTCGGTGTTGCGCCGCGGCGGTTGCGCGGGATCGAGTTCCACGCCGGCCTGGTAGAGCGCATGCAGCACGCCGACGATGGTGCCGTGTGTCGGGTCGGCATCGTCATAGCGGTGCGACAGGCCGGTGACCAGGGCGCGGCCGATGCAGGTGTGGGCTCCGGAGCCGAAAGTCAGGCCCCAGGGCGGCGGCTTGCGGCTGAACGGCCGCAGCGGGTTGAAGCGGTCGACATCGTCGCCGTACAGGGCCGACTCGCGGTTGGCGGACGAGAAAAACAGTGCAATGCGCTCGCCCTGGCGGAATGTCCGGCTGCTGGAAGTGAGCGCCACGTCCCGGGCCGCCATGCGCAGCAGGGCTGGCACCGGCTGGTGCAGCCGCAACGATTCATTCGCCGCCCCCCGCAGGAATTCGATGTCGGCGGCGCGTGCCCGGTGTTCGGGATGGGCGGCCCACCAGGGATCGAGATGCCAGACGATGTGCGGTAGCGCGTGGGAGGTGGTCTGTGTGCCGGCCACCAGGAACAGCGCGCACTCGCGCCAGATCTGCGCGTCCTCACCCTCGTTCCCGTCCTCGCCGTGCATGGCAAGCAGTCCGAGCAGGTCCATGGGGAGGTCGGACTCTTGGAGTTCGCCGGCCTTCAGCCGCTGTACCAGACCGATGCGGCGGTCCAGCGCCGGCTGCAGAAAATCGCGGATCAGTTCGCGCCGTGCGGCTACGCCCTCGGCCATCACCTCGGCGTGGTCGCGCGTCGACCATTCAATGCCCGAGGCGGCTTCGAGCCGGGATACGAGTGCCTGCAGGCGGGCCCGCCGCGCCGGTTCCTCGGCGCCATCGACCCCCGTCACGTGGGCTGAAATCACGATCGTCAGGCTGCGCAGCAGCGCCACCAAATCGACCCGCACCAGGCCGTCCGCGCCGCGTGTGGCCGCCAGCGCCTCGAACGCGTGGCGGATCGCCGGCGCGAGGATTTCTTTTTCGTTGCGGCGCAGCGCCGCATGCGAGAACATGCCCATCAGCATCTTGCGCCGCTGCCGGTGCTCGGGGCCGTCGATGACCACCAGCGAGCCGCCGAACACCGGGCGGCTCTGGAAGTGCGAGCCCTGGAGGAAGTCCGGCGAACGCAGAATCTCGTCGATCTCGGCGTAGCTGTCGACGCGCGGGAACTGGTCGAGAAACTCCGAGACGGAGGCCGGGGCAGTGGGGCGGGGTGCTTGGTTCACGCCGGGAAATTTACCACCCTTTCCCATGTTGCCATGCAGCAAGGCCGAACCCGCCGGCCGGCTCACCAGGGCATGATCGCCAGCCGTGTCTGGGGCCTATGCCGAGCTCGGCATAGGCCCCAGCCCGGGTCGATC
>JANOUM010000448.1:0-3501 GCA_031416855.1 Rhodoferax sp.
CGGCCACCGGGTGGTCCTGCGCCGGGGCACCCCAGGACGCGCCGGCGTTGTTCACCAGGATGTCGATGCGCCCCATGCGCTCGAGCGTCTGGTCGGCGAGGCGCCGGATGTCTTCTTCCACGGCGCAGTCGGCGGCGATCCATCGCGCGTCGATACCAGCCCCCTGCAACTCGGCGACCGCGTTCTCCAGGTCGGCGGCCTTGCGCGAACTCAGCATGACGCGTGCGCCGGCTTCGCCCAGGGCGTGGGCCATCTGCAGGCCAAGCCCGCGGGAGCCGCCGGTGACCAGGGCGGTCCTGCCGGTGAGGTCGAACAGTTGCTGAATCGTGCGTGTCATGGAGAAGTTCCGGGGCGATGCTGGTAATGCCTGTGCACGACCGCAAAGAATGGGGTCAGTCAGTGTTCTTCGCGCAGGCGCGACCGCACGTACACCAGTATCGCCCCCGCCACTGCGAGCCCGACGCCGATAACCACCAGCTCGTCACCAGCACCCTCCTCGCCGCGCCCCATGTACAGCCCGATCACCAGGGTCAACAGGCCGCCGTAGATCAGGACCCAGGTCAGGGTCTCCAACCGCGCCAGGCGCCGGTTGGTGGTGCCGTTGTATTTCTTGAAAAAAGACATCAGAAAGCCTCTTCTGGCAGTGTGGCACAAGTCATGTCGCGATTCTCGACAACCTGCAACCAGGCATTGATCCTGGGCAACTCGTAGTGATAGAAGTAGTTGGTGGCACCCAGCACACCGACGCTGGCGGCGGCGCTGCCGCGCAGCGCCGCAATGGCCACGTCCAGCCAGATCCAGGCCAGCACCACATGGCCGAACGCCTGCATGTAAGGCACGGCATTGGCCAGTGCCTCCTGGGGCTGACCCGTGGACCACGCGGCGCGGGTGGCCAGCAGCACGCGGGCCCATGCCGCGTCGAGTTCCGGTGCCCGGCAAGCCAGCCGTTCAACCCCCTGCGCCAGCACGCTAGTCGCCGCGATGCGCTGGCCCAGCAATTCCAGCGCGCGTCCGCCGTGCATCAGCACCTTGCGCCCGAGCAGGTCGGCAGCCTGGATACCGTGGGTGCCTTCGTGGATCATGTTCAGGCGGTTGTCGCGCCAGTATTGTTCGACCGGGAAGTCCCGCGTGTAGCCATACCCGCCATGGACCTGTATCGCCAGCGAATTCGCCTCCAGGCACCACTCGCTGGGCCAGCTCTTGGCGATCGGGGTCAACACCTCGAGCAGCATGCGCGCCTCGCCGGCCGGACCGGCAGCGCCGGTGTGGTCCTCGTCGACCAGGCGTGCGCAATACAGTTCCAGCGCCAGCGCGCCTTCGCAGTACGACTTCTGGGCCAGCAGCATGCGCCGGATGTCCGCGTGTTCGATGATGCGCACCTGGGGCCTGGCGGCGTCCTTGCCAGCCGTGCCCGTGGGCCGGCCCTGCGGACGTTGCCGGGCGTAGTCGAGCGACGCGTAATAACCGGCCAGACCCAGCATCGTGGCCGCGGTGCCGACGCCGATGCGCGCCTCGTTCATCATGTGGAACATGCAGCGCAGGCCTTCATGCGGCTTGCCGACGAGGTAGCCGACGGCGCCCGCCCGCCCACCCACCGGGTATTTGCCCTCGCCGAAATTGAGCAGTGTGTTGGTGGTGCCGCGCCAGCCGAGTTTGTGGTTGAGGCCGGCCAGCGCCACGTCGTTGCGCTCGCCGGTGAGTCGGCCTTCGGTGTCCACCATCTTCTTGGGCACGATGAACAGCGATATGCCCCGCGTGCCAGGGATCAGCTTGCCGTCCGGACCGGGTATCTTGGCCAGCACCAAGTGGATGATGTTCTCGGTCAGCTCGTGCTCGCCTGATGAAATCCACATCTTGTTGCCGGTCAGCCGGTAGCGCGGCCCCAGCGGCTCATCCAGCGCCCCATCGCCATCGGGCAGCGCGCGGGTCGTGATGTCCGACAGGCTGGAGCCAGCCTGGGGCTCGCTGAGGCACATGGTGCCGGCCCAGCGACCGGAAAACTCGTTGGCGGCAAACACGGCCTTTTGTACTGCCGTGCCATGCACCAGCAGCAGGTTGGCATTGCCCACGGTCAGCATGTTGCTGCCAATGCTGACCGACGCCAGGGCGAAAAAGGCATTCGCGCTGGCGTTGACGGTATAGGGCAGCTGCATGCCGCCCATGGCGTAGTCCTGGGCCGCCCCCAGCATGCCCGAGGCCACATAGGCATGGTGTGCGTCATGCGTGGCCTGCGGCAGGATCACCTTCTCGCCGTCCAATCGCGGCTCCTGGGTATCGACCAGACGGTTAAAGGGCGCGTATTTCTCGCGCGCGATGCGCTCGCAGGTATCCAGCACCGCATCGAACGTTTCACGCGAATGGTCGGCAAAGCGCTCCCGCTGCTGCAGCGACCCGACATCGAGCCACTGGTAGAGCAGGAACTCCAGCGTGCTGCGAAATCCCATGCCTTACAGCACTTCGAACACGCCGGCGGCACCCATGCCGCCACCGATACACATCGTCACCACGACACGCTTGGCGCCACGGCGTTTGCCCTCGATCAGGGCATGGCCGGTCAGGCGCTGACCACTGACGCCGTAAGGGTGGCCCACCGCAATGGCTCCACCGTTCACGTTCAGGCGGTCAGCCGGGATGCCGAGCTTGTCGCGGCAATACAGCACCTGGACCGCGAAGGCTTCGTTCAGCTCCCACAGGTCGATGTCGCCGACCGACAGTCCGAGGCGCTTGAGCACCTTGGGAATCGCGTACACCGGCCCGATGCCCATTTCGTCCGGTTCGCAGCCGGCGACGGCGAATCCAAGGAAACGCCCGAGCGGTTTGAGGCCCTTCTTTTGTGCCACAGACTCGTGCATAACCACCACGGCCCCGCCACCGTCCGAGAACTGGCTGGCGTTGCCTGCGGCGATCACGCCACCGGGGATGGCTGGCTTGATGCCGCTGATGCCCTCCTTGGTGGTGCCTTCGCGAATCCCCTCGTCCTTGCTGACTGTGACCTGTTTCGTGGTCAGCCCCATGACCTTGTCGGCTATCCCCATGGTGACAGTGATCGGAGCAATCTCGGCATCGAACAGGCCGGCGGCCAGTGCCGAGGTGGCCTTCTGTTGGCTGGCGGCCCCGTACTCGTCCATCGCCTCGCGCGCGATGCCGTAACGCTTGGCGACCATCTCGGCAGTCTGCAGCATGTTCCAGTAGATCTCGGGCTTGTTCCTGGCCAGCCAGGGATCGGCCAGCATGTGCTTGTTCATTTCCTGCTGTACGCAGGAGATGCTCTCCACGCCGCCGGCGACATAGATGTCGCCCTCGCCAGCGATGACTCGCTGCGCGGCCAGCGCAATCGTCTGCAAACCGCTGGAGCAGAAGCGGTTGACCGTCATGCCGGAGACGGTGATCGGACAGCCGGCCCGCAGCGCGATCTGGCGCGCTATGTTGGCGCCGGTGGCGCCTTCCGGGTTGGCGCAGCCCATGATGACGTCCTCGACCTCGCCGGCCTCGATGCCGGCG
>JANOUM010000449.1:0-2999 GCA_031416855.1 Rhodoferax sp.
ACCCGATACGCCAACGAGCGCCAGGTGTTCGGTCGCCCGATCGGGCAGAACCAGGGCATCCAGTTCCCGCTGGCCGAGTCCTTCATCGAGCTGGAGGCTGCCAGCCTGATGCGCTGGCGGGCCTGCGAAAAGATCGACGCGCGCCAGAACGCCGGTGCCGAGGCCAACATGGCCAAGTACCTGGCTGCCAAGGCCAGCTGGGAAGCCGGCAACGCCTGTTTGCAGACCCATGGCGGCTTCGGATTTGCCTGCGAATACGACGTGGAGCGCAAGTTTCGCGAGACGCGCCTGTACCAGGTGGCGCCGATTTCCACCAACATGATCCTGTCGTTTGTCGGCGAGCACCTGCTTGGCCTTCCACGCTCTTTTTGAAGGGTAAGCGATGAGGCCCCTGAACGGCATCACCGTCGTCACGCTCGAACATGCGATTGCCGCACCGTTCTGCACGCGGCAACTGGCCGACCTGGGCGCGCGCGTCATCAAGGTGGAGCGGCCCGGCAGCGGGGACTTCGCGCGCGCCTACGACACACGTGTGCTCGGTCTGTCTTCCCATTTCGTGTGGACCAACCGCTCCAAGGAAAGCCTGACGCTCGATGTCAAGCACGCCATGGCGGGCCCGGTGCTCGATGCGCTGGTTGCGCGTGCCGACGTGCTGGTGCAAAACCTCGCGCCCGGTGCGGCTGCGCGGCTCGGGCTGTCCTGGGAAACTTTGCAGGCCAGGCATCCGCGACTCATCGTGTGCGACATCTCGGGCTACGGCGACGACACCGCCCGTCCCGGGCCCTACCGCGACAAGAAGGCCTACGACCTGCTGATCCAGAGCGAGGCGGGTTTCTTGTCCGTGACCGGCACGCCGGACGAGCCGGTGAAGGCCGGCATCTCCATCGCCGACATCGCGGCCGGCATGTCGGCCTACTCCAACATCCTGGCCGCGCTGTTGCAGCGCGGCCAGAGCGGGCGCGGTTGCCGCATCGACGTGTCCATGCTGGAAAGCATGGCCGAGAGGATGTCGTTCCCGATGTACTACGCGTTCGAAGGCGCTCCTGCTCCGCAGCGCAGTGGCGCGGCCCATGCAACCATCTATCCGTACGGCCCGTTCCCCGCCGGTGACGGCAAGGTGGTGATGCTCGGTCTGCAGAACGAGCGTGAGTGGGTTGCGTTTTGCGCCAAGGTTTTGCTCCAGCCCGATCTGGCCTGCGACGAACGCTTTGACTCGAATGCGAAACGCACCGTCGCGCGGCATGTTTTACGCGGCATCATCGTCGACGTATTTTGCGCAATGACCTCCAGGCAGGTGATCGAACGGCTGGACCAGGCCCAGATCGCCAACGCCACTGTCAACGACATGCAGGCGCTTTGGCAGCACCCGCAGTTGCAGGCGCGGCAACGCTGGAGCCAGGTGCAAACGCCGGCCGGCCCCGTGCCAGCCTTGTTGCCGCCCGGTGCGGGCGTGGATGACATCCAGCCTGCGCGCATGGACCCGGTGCCGGCACTGGGGCAGCACACGGACGCCATCCTGGCCGAACTGGGATGGGACGGCGCCGCAATTGCGCAGTTGCGCACACAGGGCGCCGTTTGAGCCATCACGCCTCTGGCCGACAAGGCTGCGGCGCGGGGCCATGGACGGCATCACCTGGCTGATGGGGCGTTTCGTTTCCGCAAGACCTGGGGCCGGATTGCCGCGGCTAGCCGGATCGGGCACGTGACCGGCGGGACGGTGGGTCTGGCGGGCGTACCGCCTGGTCGCAAACCGTATCGGTGGCAGCCGTAACCCTGCTCCACGTCAAGTCATGGCCTGCCTGTTGCGGCCCGAGCGGTATTGCCCCCGAAATCGAATAAAGTCGTGGCGTCCGCCCAGCGCCCATCAACCCCCGGAAGTTGCCGCCCATGACCGCCAAACCATCCAAGATCATCTACACCCTGACTGACGAGGCGCCGTTTCTGGCGACCTGTGCCTTCCTGCCAGTGGTGCGCACCTTCGCCGCATCGGCCGGCATCGAAGTGGCCGAGAGCGACATTTCGGTCGCTGCCCGCATCCTGGGTGAATTCCCCGAATACCTGACCGACGCGCAGAAAGTGCCTGACAACCTGGCCGAACTCGGCCGCCTGACCCTGCTGAGCGACACCAACATCATCAAGCTGCCCAACATCAGCGCATCGCAGAACCAATTGGTGTCGGCGATTCGCGAGCTGCAAGGCAAGGGCTACAAGTTGCCAGACTTCCCCGAAAACCCGCACAACGAGGCCGACAAGGCGATCCGCCAGCGCTACAACAAATGCCTGGGTAGTGCGGTGAACCCGGTACTGCGCGAGGGCAACTCCGACCGCCGGGCGCCGCGGGCAGTGAAAGAGTCGGCGCGCAAGAACCCGCACAGCATGGCCGAATGGAGTCAGGCCTCGCGCTCGCATGTGTCGCACATGCACCACGGCGACTTCTACCACGGCGAAAAGTCGATGACGCTCGACACGGCGCGCGATGTGCGCATGGAGCTCATCACCCCAGCGGGCAAGACGCAGGTGCTCAAAGCTGTCACCAAGCTGCTGGCGGGCGAGGTCATCGACAGCATGTTCATGAGCAAGAAGGCGCTGTGCGAGTTTTACGAGAAGGAAATTGATGACGCCCACAAGACCGGCGTGATGTTCTCGCTGCACGTGAAGGCCACGATGATGAAGGTGTCGCACCCGATCGTGTTCGGCCACTGCGTCAGGATCTTCTACAAGGACGCCTTCGAGAAGCACGAAAAACTCTTCGACGAGATCGGTGTCAACGTCAACAACGGCATGGTGAACCTGTACGACAAGATCGCCGCGCTGCCGCAGTCCAAGCAGGACGAGATCAAGCGCGACCTGCACGCCTGCCACGCCTACCGCCCGGAGCTGGCGATGGTCGACTCGGCCCGCGGCATCACCAACTTCCATTCGCCCAACGACATCATCGTCGACGCCTCGATGCCGGTGATGATCCGCAACGGCGGCAAGATGTGGGGCGCCGACGGGCG
>JANOUM010000450.1:0-4844 GCA_031416855.1 Rhodoferax sp.
TCGCAACGGCATTGGTTACGGCGGCATCGCGTACTCGAAGGGCGTGCGTGCAATCGGCACCACCGCGAGATGGCCGGCTTCCGCGTGGAAATGGACGTCCGCGTCGACGCCGTACGTGGCGCGAATGTGCATATGCGTTGAGCATCTGGACACAGCGACACAATCGGTCAGGAAGGTGCTTGTCATGCCGTTTATCGTCCGTCCACCCCCTGTGGACAATCGACGGATCCAACCCATTGGCTCAACCGCCAACTGGATCGCCGAGTTGCCGACCAACATCGATAGGAACAATAATGTCGATGTGAACAATCCGTTCCTGATGCCCCGTTTTGGAACCGGTCCGGCGCCATCGAATTCCGTGACATTCCAGAACTGTGTCGCCGCCGTTGCGCCCAACCCAGGCGAGCCGATCATTGCCGAGCGCACACTGGAGGTGTCAAGGCGCATCAACATGATCGGCCGAAAGCACAACGGGGCGGGCTCGGTCGGAAAGATTGCGACGACGCTGACGCCCCGGATCAGCGACACCTCGTTCAGCATCCAGGTGGACGGGAATCTCCAGTAGCACTGAGGCAATATCAAGACTGCGCGGCCCAGTGTCCGGGCCTTTCTGTCACACCGGCGCAGGCCGGTGTCCAGATCGTCGCCCACTGGATTGCGGCCTTCGCCGCAATGACATATGGGTTGCTTCAGGCAAGGGCAGAGCGCCGCCCGCGTTCCACGTCGATGCCGATCAGCAGCACCAGGCCGACCACGAAATAGACGCCGACCGAGAGGATGCCCAGGCGGTGGTTGCCCTCGAAGATCCAGGTGACGGCGCCGTAGGTCAGCGGGCCGAAGATCGAGGCGGCTTTGACCGCCAGGCCCCAGAGGCCGAAGAACTCTGCCGTGCGCGCCGGCGGCGACAGGTAGCCGACGATGGCGCGTCCCGCCGCCTGCGCCGCGCCCATGCACAGCCCGGCCAGGTTGGCCGCCACCCAGAACAGCGTGACGCCCTCGGCCACATAGGCCAGCGCGATCATGATGATCCAGCCGATCAGCACCAGCATCATGGCCTTGATGTGGCCGATCGCGTCTTGCAGGTAGCCGAAGCCGAACGCGCCGATTGCGGCGGTGACGTTCACCACCAGCACCAGCACGATGGTTTGTGTACCGGTGAATTTCATGGCCTCTTGCGCGTAGATCGCGGCCAGCGCGATCACGGCCATGATGCCGGCCTGGTAGAACAGGATGCAGAGCAGAAAGCGGCGCAGGTCCCGGTAGCGCTGCGCCTCGCGCAAGGTTTTCAGCACGCGGCTCCAGGACGAGCTTGATTGCGCCACCGGCTTGGCGCGTTCGTTCAGGAACAGAAAGGTCGGCGTGGCGGAGAGGGCGAACACGACGGCGGCGATCAGCATCACGACCGGAACGAATTGCGCGCCGGTATGTCCCTGCCCCTGCGCCCAGGTGATGTAGGCCAGGGAAATGCCCAGCGACAGCAGGCCGCCCAGATAGCCAAAGCCCCAACCCCAACCCGAGACGCGCCCCATGGCCTTGGACTCGGCCAGCTCGGGCAGGAAGGCGGCGATCAGGTTTTCGCCGGTGGAGAAAAAGAAATTGGACAAGATGATCAGGACCACCGCCAGCGCCACCGCGCCGGGCGAGACGAAATACAACGACGCGGTGAACACGACGCAGCCCAGCGTCGCAAAGAACAGCAGACGTTTCTTGGCGGCGTGCGCGTCGGCCCAGGCGCCGATCACAGGCGCGGTCAGCAGCACAGCCAAGTAGGACACCGACAACGCAACGGTCCAGGCAAAGGTCGCCCAGGGCGCTTTGCCGGCCACGGCGGCGACAAAGAAGGCGTTGAACACCGCCGTGATGACCACCGTGGTGTAGCCCGAGTTGGCGAAGTCGTACATGCTCCAGGCCCAGACTTCGCGCAGCCTGACGTCGGGGGCAAGAGAGCGTGATGGTGGGCTATTCATGCAGCGTGGCCTTTCGCTCAAACCAGCGCCAGCCAGGTCGCGATGCCCCAGACAACAAGCAACAGGCCGGCGCCGCGGCCTAGCCAGTGCCCGGCGGGCGCCATCTTCTCGACCAGCACAAACAGCGCGATACCGGCAATCCACAGCAGGTTCATGACGCCGCCAACAAACAACAAAAGCATCAGCAACCAGCAGCATCCGAGACAAAAAGCGCCGTGGCGCAGGCCCATCACGAAGGCTCCTTTGCTGCCATCGCGCCACTGCGTCAGCATGAAATCCAGGGGTGAGCGGCACAGGCGCAGGCAGGCCTGCTTGAGCGGTGTCCATTGGTAGACGCCAGCGGCAACCAGCACCGCACCGGCGAGCGCAACGCTGCTTGTTTGCATCATTGGCGTCATCAAGGCCAGCCGCTCCAGGGCAAACTGCAGCAGCGTCGCCACCACGCTGAACGTTGCCCAGACCACGATATACCCAACGCTGAACGCTGCGTCGCCAGCGCCTGCCTGGCCCCTCTCGCGGCGCCGCCGCGCCATGGTTGCGTAGAGCAGGATCATCGGGGCCGCACTGGGAAGCATCATCGCCGCCATCATCACCGCCCACATGATGAACACGATCAGGGCATAACCCGCGGTCCAATCCGCAGCGCTCATCGGCATCAGCATGTCGCCCATCGGCTCCATCATCGCGGCCCCCGCGAGCAGGTAGGCCCAGGACAGGCCAATGACAAGGGTCAAACCCGAGACGACGAGCGCACGGTCATGCCGCAGCGCGCGCTCCACCCATGAGGTTCCGGTCATTTTGTCGCTCTGGAGACCGACAGCGCCGGCCTGCACCAGCGCTGAATACGGCCTAGGCGACCACGCCCTGCGGCGTCTGCACCACGTGGGCCAGCGTGCTATGCGAGGCCTTGGTACTGAACTTGATGGCGCCGCTGCTATGAACATTGGACGAGGCGATTTCACCCACGTTGTGCTCGAAGCCTTCGGGCATCACCACCTGAATCCGGTGCGCGGCGCCGGTGACCGGGTTCTTGATGGGTTCGACATCGGTCTCAAGGATGCCGGGGATGGTGAGCCGCGCCGTGCGCGACGCCTCGTCAAAGGAAAAGGCGATCGCCGCGAACACCGGGTCGTGCGCCTTGCTGATGATCAGGCTGACGATATGGAACAGCGTGCCCTCGGCCGAATTCTGTCCCGACATGATGGCGAACAGGCCTTCACGTTGCTCGGGGGTCGCCCGTTCATCGATGATCGGCTGCATCTCGCCATTGCCTTCATGCAGTGCACCGGGAAACGAGACGGTGACAAAAAAGCTCAGTCCGTCAAGCCGCGTCTGCTTGAAATGACCCTTGGTGATGCGCATTCCGAGCAAGCCCTTGCAGTAACCCAGGGTCGGCCGGGCGTTGAAGTCGCACGGACAGCCAAAAGCGCAATTGCAGTTCTTCATCCATTCGCCTTCGAGGCGCCAATCAGCATAGGCCATCATGTTCTCCTTGGTCTGAGGTGAAAAGAACGCCCTGCCGTTGACCGGGGCAGAGCGCGGCGGTCAGTTTAAGAGCGTCGCGGCGGGATTGCAAGGCCGAGACGGACCTAGAGAATCCCCGCGCGCGAGGCCCGCCGCGCTGCCCTCATTGAGCGCGGCCCGCACAGCCACCAGAACCGGCACGGCGTAGTCCAGGTCCTGGCGCCGGTGGTCGCAACTGACGTTCATGCGCAAGCGCTCCGCCCCCTTGGCCACGGCGGGGTAGGCGACGGGCATGGCGTACAGGCCCTGCTGGTTGCACCTTTTCGCCATCTCGAAGGCCAGGGCTTCGCTGCCGAGCAGGATCGGGACGATGGCCGATGCGGTGTTGCCGAGGTCAAAGCCGGCCTCGCGCAGGCGGCCGATGAAATAGTGCACGTTGTCCATCAGTCGCGCGCGGCGCCACGAGCCTTCGCTTTCAATGACCTGGAACGCGGCCTCGGCGGCAGCCGCAGTGGCCGGAGGCAACGCGGCGCTGAAGACAAAGCCTCTGGCGGCGAAACGCAGGTAGGCGATCAGTTCGCGCGAACCGGCGATGTAGCCACCCTGTGCCGGCACCGCCTTGCTCAGCGTCCCCATCAGCACGTCGATCTGCCCGATGCCATCGAAATGCTCCTCGATGCCCCGGCCACCAGCCCCGAGCACGCTCAGACTGTGCGCTTCGTCAACCATCAGGATCGTGTTCGGATGCCGGTCTCGCAGCGCAATCAGTTCGTCCAGCGGCGCGATATCGCCGTCCATGCTGAAGACAGCATCGACCACGATCAACTTGCAGGCCTCGTCCGGCAGGCCACGCAAGCGGTGCGCCAGGTCGGCCATGTCGTTGTGCTTGAAGCGTGTCACCTGGGCCCCGGAGAGCCGGCAGCCGTCGACGATGCTGGCGTGGTTGAGCTTGTCGCACAGCACGTGATCGCCGCGCCCCACCAGGGCAGAGACCACGGCCAGGTTGGTCATGAAGCCCGAGCTAAAGGTGATTGCAGCCTGCCTGTTGAAGAACGTCGCGATGCGCGCCTCCAGCGCCTCATGGATCTCCAGATTGCCGCCGAGCAGGCGCACGCCATGGGTGCCCGTGCCATAGCGCTTGATCGCATTCCTCGCGGCCTGCTGGATGCGCGGATGGCGCAACAAACCGAGGTAGGAGTAGGTGCAGAAATTGAGTTTGCGCGTTCCCTGGCTGCGCACCCAGGCGCCGTCGTAACCCTGGATGCTGGCGCCGGGGATAGGCTTTTCAAACGCCCTTTTCCTTCCCCACGGTACGCCGAACTCGGCAGCGTGGGACAAAACACAGCGCCCGACGCGCTTGAATCCGTCTTTGGATGCAGGCTGAGATCTGCTGGCGATCTGTCGGGCGTTGAT
>JANOUM010000451.1:0-4183 GCA_031416855.1 Rhodoferax sp.
GCGGTGTTCAGTTTTCCGAGCAACCGGTAAACAGTTTCTGGGCGCTGCGCGAGATGCACGCCTCGCCCGATGGGCACTGGGTCGGGGCCGGTTCAGGGAAGCTGCTGTCGAAGCTTCCAGACTTCCGTCTGGGCCGGGTAAGCCTTGCCAAGTGCCGACAGATTGTCCAATTGCGTTCGGGCCAACGGAAAATCGCCCGACTTGATCGCCAGCCGTGCAAGATTCAGTCGCAAATCCGGGACATTCGGCGCCATCTCGACCACCAGCTTCTGATTTTGCAGTGCCGCCGGCAATTGATTCTCACTTGCCAACGCCATCGACAGCGTGTCCTGAATATCTGCCCGAGCAGGCTGAAGCGCCGCTGCTTTTCGGGCCAGGTCGACCACTCCGGGTTTGGCCTGCTCGATGAGTGCCCAGGCCAGATTGTTCATGGCATTCACGTTGCCGGGCTCGGATGCCAGAACGGTGCGAAAGTGTTTTTCAGCCGTGACAAAATCCCGGCTTACCAGCCCCACCTCACCCAGGTAGCCAATGAAGTAGTTGTCCTTCGGGTGTTTAGCCAACCACTCGCTCGTCAGCCGGTTCGACTCGTCGGTCCGGCCTGCGGCGCGCAGAGCGGTGTGAATTTGCAGGGCCCGTTCAGATGACTCGGTCATCAGCTGCGCTTTCCGAAAGGCCGCCAGTGCCGGTTCCCACTTCCCCTGCGCGGTGTAGACCAGCCCCTCGAGGTGCAGGCCTCTGGGATCTTTGGGGAACTTGGCCTGCACGTCCTGTGCCGCACGCAACGCCGTGCGCCAGTCCTTCTTGGCCGTGGCCAATTCCGTCAACCTGACCCGAGCCGCGAGCAGCGACGGCTGCAGTCTTGTCACATCCTGCAACGAGGCGATGGCAGAGTCAATTTCACCGCGCTGCACATAGATCTCGGCCAAACGCATACGCGGCTCCGGTGATCGGGGCAACGCGCTGACCAATTGGGTGAAGGTGGCCAGCGCATGCACGGTTTGTCCAGCAGCGACTTGGGAGCGGCCCAGGGCATCGGTGACCTTCAGGTCATACGGGAAAGTTGTGCTGGCGCTGTGCGCAGCAACCAAGGCCGGCTCCACCGCGCCGGAACGAATCAGCTGATCGATCAGCGCCAACCGGGCCCGCGCCTGGCCTGGGTGAAGGCGCACGGCCGTTTCCAACTGGGCCGTCACGCTTTGGCTGGGGCTGCCGGCACGGTGCGCAATCTCTGCCAGCGCAAGCAGCGCATCGAGATTGTTCGGATTGAGCGCCAGCACGCCTTCAAAGCGTTTGCGGGCCTTGTCGGCGTCGCGGACTTCCAGGTCCATCTCGGCCAGAGCCACCGCAGCCGGAACGAAGGACTTGTCGAGTTCGAGCGCGCGTTCGAAGTGTTTGCGTGCCTCGTCCAATTGTCGGGCGCCACGCTTGAGCTGCCCCAAGGTCCACTGCGGCATGGCGCGCTTGGGCTGTTTGCTTGCAATGCGCTCGGCGACGACTCTGGCACCCTGCAGGTCGCCCACACGCATGCGCGCCGAGAGCAGCGCCATGTCGGAGTAGGCGGTCGGGTCGGCCGCCGCGGCGGATTCAAGCTCGCTGAAACCAGCTTCCAGATCGCCTTTCGAAATTTTCCCCATTGCCAGGTTGGCTCGGTAGCGCGGGTTGGTCGGGTCAGCAGCAGCGGCGCGCTCAAACAGCCTTGTCGCAACGATCGTCTCGCCGGACTGCATCGCTGCTTCCGCCGATAGCCCCAGCGCGTCGGCATCATTGCGGTCTCTCAGCAACAATGGCTCCAGCACCGCTTGCGCCTTCCCAGGCGAACCCAGGCGCAAGTACAGCTTCGCCAACAGGTGGCGCGTGCGGGCCACTCGGGGCCCCACTATCAACGCCGTGGACAGAGCTTCCTCGGCGGTTCGCAGCGATCCCGCCCTCAAATCCATCTCGGCGGAAAGCAGCAAGGATCGAAGGTCCTTCGGGTACTCGACCAGCGCCAGCTTGATCAGCTCCTGGGCCGCATTGAGGTCGCCATTGGCAAGGGCCATGCGGGCACTGAAATAGCGATGGGGCAGCGAACCCGGCGCGACCTCGGTCAGGCCGTTCAGGTGTGTCTGCGCCGCGGCTCGGTTCTTCGAACTGAAGGCCATGGTCAACAGCTTCGAGCGAACCGGCAGATTCCACGGCTCGAACTTCAAGACCGTCTCATAGGCGGCAATCGCGCCCGGGGCGTCGCCCTTGACCATCAGCAACATATCGGCCTTCAGGTCCCAGGCTTCGGCTGACGTCGGGTGTGCCGCCAGCGTCTCGTCGATGATGCGCATGGCATCGTCCACGCGCTTCTCGGCAAGCGCAATCTGTACCTGGAGCACCCTTGCCCGCGCGGACTGGGGGTCTTCTGCAAACGCCGCCGTCGCCATGGCCCGCGCCTTCTCTCTTTCGCCCAGATTGACGTAGGCCGTGGCGAGTGCCACCTTCAATTCGGCCGATGCAGCCGGGTTGCTGAGTTGGGTGTTCGCGTGCGCCGCAATCAGATCCTTGGACCGCCCGATCAGGTTCAAGGTACGCGCCAGCGACGGCAGGGCCAGGTTCGGGTCCATGCCGAACTCCAGCGCACTGCGCAACTCGCGTTCACCCCCAAGCAGGTCCGCCTGCTCGATCAGCAGCAATCCGAGGCCGAACCGCGCATCGGCCGCGTACGGGTCTTTCTGCAGCTTGTTCTTGAACTCGATGATCCGGGCGTTGCGTTCAAGCTTGACCGTCGCCACCGGTGGTGGCGGGCTCGCTTGTGGCGAGGCGGGCTTGTCGCTGCAACCCGTCAAGCCGATGCCGGCGCAGCACAATGCCAGCAAGATTGCCCCACGTGCATACTTGAAGTCGGCGAACCACCGGATGCTGCGATCGTCGGAGTGGCGGAAACTCATTCGAGAATGGATGTCGCCAGACATCGGTTGATTGAAAAACGGTGTGGCATCGGACGAATGAATCGCCGAGGCCACTTCACCAATCCAATACTAACCGCGCCGCGCGCGGGACTTGCCAGTATTTGAGGCTCCGGCCAGCCACCGCCAGCCATCTCGGCGCCTTGACCGGTGGCCTGTACCAGATCCTGATCTGACTCAGACGGCAACCACCGGGGTCTTCCGCGAGAGATGGCGAAAGCCCAGGATGCCTAACGCGAGCAGTGCCAAGGATGCAGTTCCAGGCGTCGGCGCCTGATTGCAATTCGTCGTACAACCGCCGCCGCCGCCGCCGGTCTTGGAGCTGTAGGACCACTCTTCAAATCCCGCGTCGGCGGTTGTCGCACCAGTATTTGCGCCCTGAGTCAAGCCGAACCGAGACCATAGAATCAGGTAGTTTTCGCCCGTATTCCTTTTGTCAAAGATCGATTTTTCAACGAGCATGATCATATCTGCAACACCGCTTCCAGGCCCCCCAGCAACCCTCGCATCCAGCAAGACAGACGAGTCCCCCCCGGCATCCATGTCCCAAAGTTTATTGCCGACAATGCCGCTGCCTGGGCCACTGGGGTCGCCGTCAACTATGTCAAAATTAGTATTGTTCAGCAACTCTCCGCTCTGACTTGGTGTGCCTGTTGAGTAGAGTTTCAATCCGTCCAGCGAGAGCAACGACATGCCATTGCCGGGCTCGTTGATATCCAACTTGAACTCGTAATGTGTGCCAGCGGCGTTTAGTTGTAGATCTGAGAAAAGGACATCATGAGTCCAATTCTCGGGCGACATGTTGTCAAGGATCTTGCGGGTGGTCTGGTTGTTCGTCGGACCTTCCGTTATCTTGGCGCTTGTGTTGTAGCCCTGCTCATTGGACAAATTACCTTTGACGTCCAGCCGCAGGAAGGGGTTGAATACACCCGTACCCGCAGGTTGGGTGGCATCACGCGCAAACGTCACTTTGCCCATTGTGTTCACAATGTCACCCGTCGACTGCGAAGAGACATTGTTGAAAGTCTCATTCGTCAGATTGACCGATGGCAGTGCCCACGCTTCAGGCAATGCGAGCGCCAATACCAGCGAAATCGCAGTCAAGCATGCCGAACGGGTTTGGGGTTTAGAGATGAACATGGTCGCTAATCCTGAAGTGGTTTTTCCAATCGGGTCTTTGATCAGCGGTTGCAGCATGTGCCCTGCACATTTGCTGAATCAACCGCTGTGACTTGCCGGAAAACTTG
>JANOUM010000452.1:0-3461 GCA_031416855.1 Rhodoferax sp.
AGCGTCCCATCACCGATTGCAGGTTGCCGTTGGAAAAATGGAACCAGTAGAGGAAGGTCGCGTAGTCCGGATGATCGGGGCCGAGCTTGAGGCGGCCACCGCCGTGCTTCACGATGATGTATTCGACGATCGCGGGCGACTCCGCCAGCAGCAGATCGCCGTCCTCGATCAGGGGCGCAGCGCCCAGCGGATGCAGCGCCTTGAGCTCGGGCGGCGAGAGCCTGGTGACGGCGTCGCGCGTGTAATGCACAAGCTCGTAAGGTAGCGCCAGTTCTTCGCAGAGCCAGACGATGCGTTCGGATTGGGAATGGCCTAGGTGGTGGATTTTGAGCATGGAGGCGACCTGGTTGAAAAGCGTGTCACGGCTGGGCAGTTGGCATGATGAAAGATGGGAACAAGACGACGATGAAGATCGGCGATGCGATGGACATGCCCGGCATGATAAACAGGTTACGCCGCAGTTGCGTGACGGGCTCCGGCAGCCACTTGCCGGAGTGCAGCCCGATCAACATGGCCCCCGGCTGATCGCGGTTCATGGCTACGCCGAATGCCTGGCCAGAACGTCGCAGCGCTCGGCGTCGATCGGGTGCCCCGCTGCGCGAAAGCGCGCTCCAGCGGCTGCAAAACGCGCCAGCGCATCGGCGCCGGTGCCACGCGCCGCCGCGATGTGCCCGCGCACCTCGTCGTGTGCGGCGTACCACGCCGGCAGGCGCATCACCACGTTGGCAAGGTAGGCGCACTGTTCCTCGTGCTTGTCGGCCAGATCGAGCTCACCGGCGCGAGCGGCGGCAATTGCCGCAGGCACCGCAAAGGTGATGCGGCAACCCGGGCAGGTCTCCAGCGGCCCGCGTACCGAGACGCCTGCGTCCTCCATTACATGCAGCGCCGCGGCGGGGTCGTCGGCATGCAGGTTGATCCGCGTGCCATAGATGCGGTCGAGCAGGTGAAAACCGATGTCGGTCTGGCGGGCTACGTCAAGCGCTTCGTCTATGAGGGCGCGGGCTTCGTTGCGATGGCCCTCGTGCAGGGCCACTTCGGCCAGTCGCTGGAGCGACAGCGCCTCGCCCACCGGCCCGCCGATGGCACGGTGCAGCCGGGCGCCTTCGCCCAGGTGTTCCCGTGCGGCCGGCAGGTTTCCCTGAAGCCATTCGGCCTCGCCCCGCAACGTCACCCCGAAGGCGTGGCCACGTGCCGCGCCCAACCGCAGCGCCTCGGTGGAGAGGGCCTGGGCGAAACTGATGACGTCGGCATACGGCCGCGCGCCATACAGGAAACGCTGGGTGATGCACAGGTGACCGTCGAACACACGCAGCGCCAGGTGCGGCACGTGGCTGGTTTCGTGCAGGTCTGCCCAAACGCTGCGATGCAGGTCGCCGCGCGCATGCGCCGCTGCCGCCTGCGCCCAGGACGCGATGACCAGCGAGGTGGTGTCGCCCAACTGCAGCGCCAGTTGCCGCGCCACGGCCGCCTTGGCGGTACCCACGGCCGGGTCACCCGTGCCGAGTGCCGCCGCGCCGCTGTAGGCCAGGGCTTCGCACAGGCGGCCCTCGACGCTGGTGGGACTCAGCCCGGCAAGCAACACCAGCGCGCCCTTCGGGTCGCCCAGCTTCACCTGGGCCAGCGCAGCCTTGGCACGCAGGTTGTGGCTTTCGGGATCACCGGCGGCATCGGCGGCGGCGTGGTACGCGGCCAGCGCGGCCGGTTCGCCCATGGCGTCTAGCGACTCGGCGCGCAGCCGCAGTGCCTCGGCATGGGTGGGCTGGAATGCAAGCAGCGGCTCCAGATGACGCAGGGCATCGCTGAAGGCCGCCAGGCGCACAGCCTCGCGCGCCGCGCCAAGCAGCCAGGGTTGCGCGTCGCGCGGGTGTCCGGCCTCCAGCCAATGCCGCGCGATCCCGGCCGGTGGGCTGTCGAGCTCGGCCAGGCGGGTGGCGATTTCGCGGTGCATCTTCAGCCTGCGGTGGGGCGGCACCTGCTCGATCAGCGCTTGCTGCACCAGGTGGTGCCGGAAGCGGTAGCGGCTGGTCGAAGGCAACAACACACCGGCGGCCAGGGCTGCGTCCAGCGCTTCCAGGCTGGGCACCTGCGCCTCTGCAGCGAGCGCCTCGACAGTGGCAACATCGAACTCGTCGCTGCACAAGGCCAGCCACTTGAGCAGGGCCAAAGCGCTGTCGGGCACGTCGCACAGCCGTTCGATGATGGCGTCGGCCGTGTTTTCCGGCAGTCGGGCCTGCTTTCCGGCGGCCGCGCAACGCGCGAGCTCGATGGCCGCGAACGGATTTCCATTGGCTGCGAGCACGACGCGCGCCACGACTTCGTCGTCCAGCGCCGACGGTGCCGCGCGTGCCACCAGGCGGCGGCACTCGTCGTCGGGCAGTGGCTCCACGTCAAGCAGTTGCAGTACGCCAGAGCGCCGCAACCGGGCCAGGGCCCGCGCCAACGCCGTGCCTGCTGCTGGCGAGCGGGTGGACAACAGCAGGCACAACCCGGCGCCGGTGGCGGCAAGTTGCGTGAGCACGTCGACATCTGCATCGTCCGCCAGATGCGCGTCGTCGACCTCCAAAAGGACTTCACGGCCCGGCGCCGAGGCCAGCATCAGCCGGCGCACCGCACCAACCACCTGGTGCCGGCTCAGCGGGCCGGGCAGAGCGTCCGCCGGCCCCGCCTGCGGGCTGATCAGGGCCAGCACCGCTCGCGCCTGCACGCCGATGCGGTCGAGCACTGCGCGGTCGGCCAGGATCAGCCTCTCGGCGATGGCTGACATAACGGCATAGGCACGTCCGGTTTGCGAGGCTTCGACCCGCCACACTTTCCAGCCGCGCGCCCCGGCCTGGGCTGCAATTTCGCGTCCGAGTGCACTCTTTCCAATGCCGGCTGGCCCACGCAGCACGACGCCGCCAGGGCGCTGCGCAGGTGCCATGCCCAGCCAGGCGGCGATTTGGGCACAGGCCACCGCGCGACCGACGAACGCCGGCCCCATCGCCTGCAGGCCGGCGATGCAGCGCTCGTACAGTGCCTGGGTCTGCGCGTCGGGCGACACCCCGAGGCCCTGCTGCAGTGCCTCGCGCAGGTGGGCATACCAGCGTAGCGCCGCGGCGCGGTTGCCTGCGGCGAGCTCACGCTGCATCAGCGCGCGGTGGGCTGGTTCGTCTTCGGGGTCGAGCTGCGCCAGCCGCTCCCACTGCCCGCAGGCCCGCAGCAGTTGCAGGTGGCGCGCGCGCAAACGCTCGCGAGTCGCCTCGGCCCACGGTTCGAAGCGGGCGCCGGGGAGCAGGTCCCCGCCGTAACTGCCGGCGACGTCCGCACAGTCCGCAGGGTCAAGCTGCGCCAGCGCGGCATTGGCGCGCTGCTCGAAGTGGTGCGCATCCACCGTGACAGGCCGCTCGGGCCACAGCAGCACTTCGCCGGCCTGCAACACGATGCCATCGTGCCGTCCCAGCGCCTGCCGCGCATGGTGCGCC
>JANOUM010000453.1:0-10805 GCA_031416855.1 Rhodoferax sp.
GCGATCTCGGCCGCCTGCTCGGGCGTGGTGTGGTAGTTCAGCACGTCGTTGAATATCTTCTTCAGCTTCGGCCTGCCGGCCTGGGCGGCACCGTTTTCCAGCACCGCCATCAGCGGCTCGGACAGTGCCTCGTGCACCAGCAGGTCTACGCCCTGGGCCTCGCGCTGGACGGCGGCGGACTTCTTCGTGTCGCCGCTCAGCACCACGCTGCGGCCCTTGTAGCTGATGCGGTAACCCACAGCCGGATGGATCGGCGCGTGGTCCACGTTGAAGGCGACGATCTCCAGATCGCCGTCTTTCAGCACCACCACCCGGCCGTCGGGCCCGGGCGTGAACGGTTGCGCCACCGCACCGAAACCGCTCGCCGGCACGGTGGCCTCATTGTGGTGCGCCACCCGGTAATGCTGGTCCTGCGCGTAGGCCTGACGCAGGCCCGTCACCACCTGGTCGACCCCGGCCGGGCCTGACACCGTGACCGGCGCCGCATTCGCCGTGCTCACCCAGCGCTGCAACAGCAACTCGCCCAGGCCGTCGATATGGTCGCTGTGGAAATGGGTCAGGAAAATGGCCTCGATGCGTCCATGCACAAAACCCAGCTTGCCGATGTTGCGCGCGCTGCCGCTGCCAGCGTCGAACACGAACAGACGTTTGCCGGCCACTACGGTGGTGCAGGGGCCGGAGCGCCGGTCGTCCGGAAACGGAGAGCCGGCGCCACATATGCCCAGGTGCAGGCCGTCCGGCAACTCGGCCAGCAGGTCGGCGGCAAGGCGGCCTGCAACGACGCGTTGCGCCACGGCCACGCTCAGCGGTCCGCGCAAGACATAGGCCGCAGCGGCGCTCAGCAACAGCAACAGCAGGACGGTGAGTGCAATTCGGCGCAGCTTCATGGAGGGGCTTTCAGGACGCGGTCAGGACGGGGTGTGCGACACACGGCGATTTGGCGCATGGCAAGGGCCGAGGTCAGACGCCGAAGATGCGCGCCAGCCGCACCAGGGCGCCCTGGGCCCAGGGCGCCACATACCTCAGCCGGGGCCGCGCGGCCTCGCTGGCCTTGACGATCTGGGCCACGATGGAGTCGGTGTTGCGCGCTTCGAGGAAGTCGAAGCTGCGTTTTTCCTTCGCCCGCATGGCTGCGGCCTGCGCGCGAAAGTACGAGTGTTCGCCCATCCATGCGTATTTGCGCTCGGTCATCGCCTGGTTGAAACCGGTGTGGATGGCGCCGGGTTCGATCAGCGCCACGTGTACGTTGCAGCGCAGCTGGTCGAGCTCGGCGCGCAGGCCGGCGCCGGCCGCCGAGAGGGCGAACTTGGTCATCGAATAGGGCATCAGGAAGGGCATCGGGATGCGCCCGGCGATGGAGCTGACGAACAGCACCGTGCCGCGGCGGCGCGCGATCATGCCCCTGAGCGCTACTTGTGTCAGCGCCAGCGTGGCGAACAGGTTGACCTCAAACACCTTGCGGATGCGGTCCATATCCACTTCGGCCAGGGAACCCGATTCGCCGACACCGGCGTTGTTGAGCAGCACGTCGATCTCGATCGACGACACGCGTTCGCGGTCAGCCGGTTTGGTGATGTCAAGCTGGAACACTTCGAGTTGCACACCGCGCGTGCCGGCCTCGGTGCACAGGGCCTGCGCCTGGGTATCGTCGAAGGTGGTGGCGACAACCCGGTGCCCGCGCGTGGCCAGCACAAATGCCGCATCGCGGCCGATGCCGCTGCCAGCGCCGGTGATCAGGATGGTTTTTTTCATTGCACAAAAATCCTTGCGAGGCGGCCCATCGAGGACCAGTAGAAATCGCGGCCCCAGCCCGGGCTGGGAAACACCACCCCCTGCGTGAAGCCGCCACTGCGCACGCGCGCCAGTTCGGTGCCGGTTTCGATCGCCAGCAGCACCACTTCCTCACCGTTGCGCCGGTAGTCGTTGGTGACCAGTTCACCGGTGTCCGGATACAGGATCATGTGGCTGGCACAGCCGAAACCGGCCCGGTGCCACAGCGGCTCCAGGGTCCGCGTGTCGGGGTCGAAACGCCAGGCCTGCAGGTGCGCGTTGGCCGAGTCGTAGCCGACGACGATGCGCCGTCGCAGGTCCACCAGTGGCGGGTTGGTGATGCTGCCACCGGCCAGCCCGCTGACGTCCAGGCACTGGTGGTCTCGGGCATCGGCCATCGACACCCGCACCAGCCGGTTGGCCGTGCGGCTCACACCGGCGCCGCGCATCGTGCGGACATAGCGGTGCTTGCCGTTGTCCATGAACCAGGCGTGTTGCCCGTCGAGCACCACGTCCCAGCCGTAGCTCTGGCCGGTGGCGCCGATGTAGTCGAAGCGCCAGCCAGCGTCGAACACCAGCGCGCTGGCGCCATCGCTCCAGTGGTAGCGAAAGATTGAACGCACGCCCACCACGTAAAGCGTGTTGCCAATGGCGCTCAGGCGCGCGATCGACGGCTCCGGGCACACGATGTCGGCACAGGCCGGCGCCAGTGCGTCGGGATCGATCACGGTCAGCCGCGCGGCGGTCGTGTCGGACAGGTTCTTGGTAACGATCAGGCCGTTGTCCAGGATCACGAAGGAGTTGTAGGGCTGGTCGACCGGCAATCGCAGCGAGGCCTGCCGGGCGCAGGTGCGGTCGAGCCGGTGCAGGTAACGGCCGTACACCAGGTAGATGCCGCCGTTGCGGTGGATCGCCATCCCGCCGGGCCACATCGGGCCCCCCGGCAGGCGGGGCGAACGCTGCAGTGTCCTGAGCGACAGCGGATCGATCCGCTCCACACACGAGGTGGTGGGCAACCCGACACGCGCGCGCAGCGCCGAGTGGGTCAGCAGGTAGACCTCGCCCGGCGCGCCGAGCACGGTCATCGTGCTGAGCAAGGTGTTGCGGGTGACGCAGCCGAGCCGTTCGCCCGGGCGCAGCGCCAGGGCGGCACCGCGGCGCGGCTGTTGCAGCCGTTGCGGGCCGCCGTCCTCACCCGGCCAGGGGCTGTCGAGGTAACCAGACTCGGCCATCACGCGCGGCTGCGCCGGTGCAGCACGACAAGCAGCGCGACCAGGCCCAGCACGCCGGCGAGTGTGCCCAGCACGGTGTTTCGGTAGGCCGGTATCCAGTAGTTGACAAAAGTGTTGATCATCACCTGGCGGGCCGGCTGGTAACCCTCGGGAATCGGCAACACGCCATGCGCAGCGGCCCATGCGCCATAGGCTGCCTGCAGCGCCTTGAATTCGTCGGGCCGCTGGTGCTTCAGATCGCGGGTCTCACCCGGGTCGAGGCGCAGGTCGTACAGGTGCCAGGCGCCGTCACCCACCGGCGCCAGGTTGCGTACCAGTTTCAGGTCGCCCTGGAAGTAGGCCGAGTTGCCCGACAGCTCGTAGCCGATGGAATCCGTGGCGGTGCGCGCGCTGGGCGCGGCTCCGGTCAGCACCGCCAGCAGGCTGCGTCCGGCCAGGGGCTCGATCGTCTGGCCGCGGTAGCTGGGGCCGGGTGCCGCCACCCGGGCCAGGTCGAGCAGCGTCGGGACGATGTCCGTCACGTGTGCCAGGCCTCCGTTCAACTGGTTCTGCGGCATGCCGGCCACGCCCGAAATGATCAGAGGCACCCGGAAGCCGCCCTCGCCGGAAAAGAACTCGTACGTCGCAAGCGGCGACGCGCTGGCGCTGGCCCAGCTGGGCCCGGGCACGACATAGGCGCCCTTGCCGCCGAGCCGCTCCAGGCCACGCGTGTACTGGGTCATCAGCCACAGGCGGGCGTTGGCGTAGTCCGAGCCTTCGGGGCCGTTGTCGGACAGGAACACGAACACCGTGTTGTCGTACTCGCCGCTGGCCTTGAGATGCGCCACCAGCCGGCCGACGTGGTGGTCCATGGCGTCGGCCATCGCGGCGTAGACCTCCATCAGGCGCGCCTGGTAACGTTTGTCGTCGACACTGAGCGCGGCCCAGTCCGCCGTGCTGGCCATGGTGACCATCGGTGTGTCTCTGGGCACGAGGCCGAGCTGCACCGCCTTGTCACGGCGCGCCTGGCGCAGCGCGGTCCAGCCCTGGTCGTAACGGCCCTTGTATTTGTCGATGAACGCTTTCGGCGCCTGGACCGGAACATGGTTGGCCTGGAACCCGACATAGGCGAAGAAAGGCTTGCCGCTCGTGGCGCCGGAGCGGATGTAGTCGATGGCCTTGTCGATGAAGAACTCCGACGAGTAGAACTCGGCTGGCATCACCGGCTCCTTGCCGTCCTCGAACCAGGTGACCTTGGGGCCGTGCGGCAGGTAGCGCTTGCCGGTTTCCCAGTTGTCCGAGCCGGTATCGCCCTGAATGATGGAGCGGTCAAAGCCACGCTGGTTGGGCCGGTTGTGCGGTTCCGAGCCGACGTTCCATTTGCCGGTGATGTAGGTGCGGTAACCGCTGTCCTGCAGCAAGGTGGCCACGGTGACGACCCTGGTGTTCAGCGATCCCAGGTAACCCGGCTTGCCCAGGTGCTCCTGCGGCATCGACTCGCGCAGGTTGCCGATGCCGGCCTTGTGGTTGTCTACGCCGGTGAGCAGCATCGAACGCGTGGGTGCGCAGGAGGCGGCCACGTGGAAGTTGGAAAAACGCATGCCGCGCCGGGCCAGTTCGTCCAGGTGCGGCGTGGCAATTTCGCCGCCGAAGGACCCCACGTCGCTGAAGCCCCAGTCGTCAGCCACCAGCACCACGATGTTGGGGCGCTGGGTGGCTGCGCCGGCGGCTGCACCGCCGCAGGCGCACAACCACACCAGCGCGCGAAGCCAGCTGCTTGTCATGCCGCCTGCCTCCCCGGAGTGGCAGCCGGGCCGACCAACGCCTCCAGCACCACCCACAGACGGTCCTGCCCCCAGGTGGACACGTCGCCGACCCGGAACGAGGGCACGCCCCACAGGCCGAGCGCGAACATCTCGGCGCGGTTGGCCTCGGCCACCACGCGCCAGCCGTCGTCGCGCAGCGCTGCCTGCACGGCACCCCAGGGCAGGCCGGCGCGTTCGGCAATACGGCGCAGGCCGCGTTCGCTGCCGGCATCGATGCCCTCGGACCACACGCCGCGCATGAAGGACGCCACATATTCCTGACCTTTGCCCAGGCGCTCGGCCAGCGGGATCAGCGCCATGCCACGCTCCGTGGGTTTGCCCAGCGGATCGTTGAGGCGGCCGAACGGGATGTTGCGCGCAAACGCTTCGCGTGCCGCGTCCCGGCTGATGTACAGGCGCTTTTCACGCGGCACCGGCAGGCCGCGCATGACCATTGGCAACACGTAACGCAGGCGTACCGCTGTGCCGGTCAGGCGGCCCAACTCGAACACCCGGGGTGTCACGATGGCGGTGTAGGGGCTACGCAGTGAAAGGAAGAAGTCGATCGGGGTGCCATCGCAAGCCGGCGCCGGTGCGGCGAGGTCGGCATCGGGCGGGAACATCAGCCCGGCCGCGCCATCACGCTGCGCGCCCAGGTCCTGCAGGCGCTGTTCCAGGTGGTAGAGGCGATCCAGGCCCCAATACCACTCGCCTTCGTAGAAGAAGGTTGCGCCGAGGTAGTGGCCCAGGCGCTGGCGCAAGCCGTCGGCGTTGGCGACATGCGCGTTGGCGTCGGCCGACGACACCGGCGCCAGCGGCCCACCGGGCCATTCGGCGTGTGCCAGTGCCGCCGGGTCGCGCCACAAGGCGTGCGACAGTGGGCCGGCCAGTTGTGCGAAGCGTCCGGCCTGGATCGCCGCCACCAGCAGGCACAACGCCTGGTGCGTGACCTGTGCCTCCGGCTGGCTGGCGCTGTCGATGAATTCCAGGCCCCGGCGCCGCGCGATCAGGGCCGCGTCGCGCCGGCTGTAGGCCACCAGTTTCTCGCGCGCCGGAGCGGCGCTGTCTGGTGGCACGCCCACCACATGCGGCGCCACGGCGACGTGGTAGCGAGCCAGCAGGCGCGGCAGCACACTGGCCGCAAGTGCGCTGTAGGGGTCATCCACCTGGTGGAAGTAGTGCAGCACATGGCCGTCCCCACGCGCACGGCGGGCCTGTTCGGCCCGGGCGCGTTGCGCCAGCAGGCGCTCGCGCGACAACATGCGTTGCGTGATGGCCGGCATCAACAGGCTTTTGAGTGACATGGAATGAAGCTTTGCGGCCAACGTTACCGTACACTTATGTATTGTCGTGTCGCCAATGTAGCATCAGCCGCAGGCCGGACCCTCAGGGTTTTCGCCAGGGTGGCCACAAGCCTGTCGCAGGCTGTCAGTCAAGCAAGGAGAAGCACCGGCCATGACCGCCGCCAAGAAAACCCGCCGCCCCGTCGAGTCGTCACGGCTGTCCCGCGATGACTGGCTCGACGCCGCATTCCAGGCGGTGGTGGAGGGCGGGTTTGACCATGTGCGTGTGCTCGGCCTGGCCGCAACGCTGGGGGTGACACGCGGCAGCTTTTACTGGCATTTTGTCGACCACGCCGAACTCATCGCCGCATTGCTGGCGCGCTGGCACGAACGCGAACTGGCCGCCAACCGCAGCATCGAGGCAAGCACAGCCCAGGACCCGCAGCAGGACTTGCAGGCCGTGCTCGAAGCCGCGTTGGCGCACGCGGGTGCCGATCTGGAGAACATGCGCTTCGAACTCGCGCTGCGCGGCCTGGGCCGGCGCGATGCCAGTGTGGCAACCATGTTGATCGAGGTCGACCAGCAGCGGCTGCACCTGTTCGAGGGCAAGTTCCTGCGCCTGACCCACGATGCGCGCAGCGCCAGCGACCTGGCTGCGCTGTTTTACCTGGCCATAGTCGGCAGCAACCAGGCGCTGAGCCGGCCGTCCAGCCCTCCGCAGGCCAAGGAGTACCTGCGCTCGATCATTACGGATTACCTGATCCGTCGGCATGCGGTGGCGACCGCGGCAGGTGGCGGCTGACGCGCATCGCGCAACTCTGTACCGAGCCCGTTTGCGGTTGCCCGACCTGCACGGGTAAGATGGTTCTGCAACACGGCACAAAGGATTGGAATCAGTGCGTGAAACGGATCTCAAGCAACGCCTGGTGGCGATCCTGGCTGCAGATGCGGCAGGTTATTCACGCCTGATGTCCTTGGACGAGCGCGGGACCGTGGCTGCGCTGGATGCCGCTCGGGCCGTGTTCCAGGCCGAGACGACAGCGAACCAGGGCCGGGTCGTCGACACCGCTGGCGACTCCGTCCTGGCCGTATTCGAGACCGCCGCCGGGGCATTGAACGCGGCCATGCAGATCCAGGCCACCTTGGCGCAACGGCTCCAGACAACTGCTCCCGAGCGCCGGATGCAGTTCCGCATCGGCATTCATTCGGGCGATGTGATGGAGAAGGGCGACGGTTCCGTGTACGGGGATGGCGTGAACATCGCGGCACGGCTGCAGGCGCTGGCAGAGCCGGGGAACATCAACGTCTCGGACGCGATTCATGGGGCGGTCCGGGGCAGGGTGGCGGCCACCTTTGTGGATCGTGGCGAGCAGACGGTCAAGAACATCGCGCATCCGGTACGCATTTTTCAGGTGTCGTGCGGAGGTGCCGCAAACCATGTGGCAACTGAACTGGCGCCGCAGGCGGCACGCAGCCACGACAGGCCGGCCATTGTCGTGTTGCCGTTTCGTGTTCATTCCGACGACCGGCGCATTGGATTCCTGTCGGACGCTCTGGTCGAGGATGTCATCGCCTTGCTGGCCCGCATGCCGGGCTTTACCGTGATCTCGCACGCGTCATCGTTTGCGTTTCGAGACCATAAGGACCGTCCTGCCGACGTCGCGCGTGCGCTGGGCGTGCGTTATGTTGTCGACGGCAGCGTGCGCGAGGCGGGTGGACTGGTGCGGGTGACCGCGCAATTGGCGGATGCCGAGTCCGGACAGTTGCTCTGGTCTGGGCGATTCGAGGCTGAGCAGGACGATGCCACCCGGTTGCAGGACGACATCGTGCGGGGAATCATCACCGAGATCGAGCCGGAACTGACCCGCGCCGAAATTGAGTTGATCCGGCGTTTGCGCCCTGAAAACATCGACGCCTGGGCGCACTACCGGCAGGGCGTCGGCGCCATCGCGATGAAGGGTTGGACCGAAGACGCCATGGAGCATGCGCGCTTGCAGTTCAGATTGGCTTTTGACGCCGATCCGGGCTTCGCATTGGCCCGCGCGCACTTCGCGCTGATAACTGCCCTGGGTGTCAATTACCACCTGGTGCCGCGCACCGCAGCGGTGTTGGATGAGGCCGCAGGCCAAGCGGAGCGGGCGATCGCCGACGACGACGGGAGTTCCGAGGTCCTCGGGCTCGCAGGCTGCGCCTTGATCGACGTCGGGCAACAGGAACGCGGCATGGAAGTTCTCGAGCGCGCCCTTGTCATCGACCCCAGCAACGCGCAGGCGCATGTAGCCATGGGCGCAGCCCTGGCGATTGCCGGTGAGCGCGAAGCCGGTATCGCCCGCATGCAGCACGGCATGCGCATCAGCCCGCGCGACAGGCGCCTGGGGTTCTGGGGCTGGGCCGTGGGCGCCTTCATGCTTCGGGCTGGTCAGCCAGAAAATGGCTTGAAAGAGGCAAGGGCAAGCAGCGTGCGAGACCCCAAACTGTTCCTGTCGAGGGTCCTGGAGGCTTCCTGCCTTGTCGCGCTGCAACGCGTGGCTGAAACCGGACGTGCCCTTGCAGTTGCGCGCAAGCTGCGGCCTCAACTGAGCATTTCGGAAATTGCCACATCACACGGGAAGCGCGTCGCTGATTCGCTTTCGCCGTATTGGCAGCCTGTGCCAGGAGCCGGTGCCGCCTCGGGAACGACGGACCAGAATCCGTGATTCGATCCGATCTGAAACAGAGCCTGTACCCGTGACAAAAGGGTGCCCGAGCACTTTGCCGTCGGCCAGCAGTGTGCAGAGTAGTTCGTCACGCGCGCGCAGATGGTCGATCCAGATCGAAGTATCGACCAGGATCATGCGAGCTGCGGTTGGCGACGAGGAACACTTTTCAATCTGGGCTCGGATCCGCCCAGCAAGGCAAGCCGCTTGGCGCTTTCCCGCTGTATCAGGGCCGGCAGCGCTTCCCGCAACAAGGCGGATTTCTCCGACAGGCCAGTCAAGGCCTGTGCCTTGACCAGCAAATCATCGGCCAGGGAAATCGGCGAACCCTGCCAGCCGCTGGCGGATGATGTCGTCCGCCTCGGCCATGATGCGGTCGATCAGCTCCTTGACAGTCGGCACATCGTGGATCAAGCCGGCCACCATGCCGCAGGACCAGGCGCCGGCGTCCATGGTGCCTTCGAGCATGATCTTCGGGTAGACACCGGCCACCTCGCTGATGATGTCCTCGAACTTGAGGTTGGCGCCGAGTGTGCGCTCCTTCTCCAGCAGGCGGTCGACCGCGTCGTTGCGCAACACCCGCTCGGTGTTGCGCAGCGATCGCATCACCAGCCGCGTGTCGAGTTCGCTGGCCGCGACGATGGCCTGCTTGACGTTTTCGTGCACCGGCGCCTCCTTGGTGGCGATGAAACGCGTGCCCATGTTCATGCCTTCGGCTCCAAGTGCCAGCGCGGCCACCAGCGAGCGGCCGTCGGCCATGCCGCCCGAGGCGACGAACGGAATCTTCAGCTCGTCTGCGGCGCGTGGCAACAGGATGAAATTTGGCACGTCGTCCTCGCCCGGGTGGCCGCCGCATTCGAAGCCGTCCACACTCACCGCGTCACAACCGATCGACTGCGCCTTGAGCGAATGGCGCACCGAGGTGCACTTGTGGATCACCTTGACACCGGCCTCGTGCAGGGCGGGCAGCCACTTCTGCGGGTTGTTGCCGGCGGTTTCCACCGCCTTGATACCGCCGTCGAGGATGGCCTTGATGTAGCCGGGATAGTCGGGCGCTGTGAGCACTGGCAGGAAGGTGAGGTTCACGCCGAAGGGCTTGTCGGTCATTTCGCGGCAGCGCCGGATCTCGTTGGCCAGCAGCTCGGGGGTGCGCTGCGTCAGCCCGGTGATGATGCCCAGGCCGCCGGCATTGGACACGGCTGCGGCCAGTTCGGCGAAGCCCACAAAGTGCATGCCACCCTGGATGATGGGGTGCTGGATGCCGAACATCTCGGTGATTCTGGTTTTCATGGCGCGGTTGTCCTGGGTTGTCGAGGGAGGGAATGGATGGACCTTAGCCCGCGGGTCGGGTCGGCCCCGTCACGTGGGAGACATTGGTGACCGGGCTGGTGGAACTGGCGGCGCGGGTCTGTATCAACTGCGTTGGCGAACGCCAGAAAAGGCGGTGACACCCTGGTTGAGTGCCAGTGCCTTGCAGTCGGGCGGGTCTCTGCCATACTGGGGTGATGAGAACCGTCGGACGTACCAGGATCCCAGGCCCTGCCTTGGCGCCCAGTGCACAGGGTTTGGTCGCTGCTCGCGCGCACCAGCAATCCGGACTCACCCTGGCTGCTGTTCCCACCACGGGTGTGCGTCATGGGATCTACCGTTTTTCGTCGCACGAAGAGATGAATCGCGCTACCGACGAAGCATTGATCCTCGCGATTCGTCTAAACGCCCGTGCGCGCAAGCTGGTTGCAGGCACCTGAGCATGGCGCAAGCGCTTGGTTACCAGCGCGGCACGGTGGATATCGACATCGTCGTGCAACCTACCATCGAACAGGGAGAAAAGGTCCGGACTGCGTTGCTGAGGGTGCCCGAGGGAGATTCTTGAGTGTTCGAAGCGCTCCGCCCGCCACAACGGCGTCACGATCGCGAAGGTTTTCGGCGCCTTGTCGATCAGGCTGAAGAAGCGTAGTAGATCAATCCGGCTGCCGCCCACCTGCAGGTCAGCGCCAAGCAAGGTGTCCTTCACGCCGGCGGTGCCGATCATCATCTTGA
>JANOUM010000454.1:0-2510 GCA_031416855.1 Rhodoferax sp.
GACCCCCTGTTGGCCGGGCGCATCCACTCCTACGTGGACACCCAGCTTTCGCGTCTGGGGGGACCCAACTTTCACGAGATCCCCATCAACGCACCGATTGCGCAGGTCCACAACAACCAGCGCGACGGCCTGCACCGCCAGGCGATTCCCCGTGGAGCGGTTTCGTACGAGCCGAACTCCATGGGGGGTGGCTGTCCGTTTCAGGCGGGTGCGGCGCAAGGTTTCGTGAGTGTGGCCGCACGGTCCATCGCACGCGACGAGCAGGCCAAGGTGCGCGGCAAGCCGGAGAAATTTGCAGACCATTACACGCAGGCCTCGCTCTTCTACGAGAGCCAGACCCCGGTGGAGCAGTCCCACATCGCGGCCGCTTTCCGATTCGAACTGAGCAAGGTCAGCATCCTGGCGATTCGCATGCGGGTCCTCGCCATGTTGCGCAATGTGTCGGAGGTCCTGGCCCGCACAGTAGCCGATGGCCTGCGCATACGCAATCTGCCTGATGCGCTGCCCTTGGCGTTGCCCGACGTTGCGAAGCCCGAGGTACTGCAATCGCCCGCGTTGTCATTGATGGCCCGCCCGGGCGACGGCTCCATCGCCGCCCGACTTGTGGCGATCGTGGTGGCAGACGGCGTGGCGCTGCGCTCTATCGAGCCGGTGCGCACAAGGCTCTTGGCAGGTGGCGCCATGCCGCGCTTCGTGTCGCAACGCATCGGGCCGGTCACCACCGAAGAAGGCAGCCACATGGTGGCAGATGCATCGTTTGAGAACATGCCTGGATTTCTGTTCGATGCGGTCGTGTTCGCGGACGGCGAGGAGGCCGTTGCCACACTGGCCGAGGATGGGCAGGCCCTCGAGTTCTTGAAGGAACAGTACCGCCACAACAAACCCATCCTCGTTCTGGGCGCCTCCACGAGGCTGCTGGAAAAGGCCGGCATATTGCCAACCGGGTCAGACCGCGGCGCCAACATACCGGGCGTGATTTTCGCCAGCGCCGCAGCAGCGGCATCGACGGCGGATGGTTTCGTTCAGGCAATCGCCAGACATCGCTTTCCCGAGCGGGAAACCGACCCACCATTGGTTTGACGGCTGCGCCTCCGGGCGCACCCGTTCGCAGGACCCGAGCATGAAATTCAGCGCTTTCATCAAGGACAACTTGGACGCCATCGTCGCTGACTGGGAGGACTTTGCCAGGAAGCTTCCGGCCGGCCGGACGCTCTCTGCCCTGGCGTTGCGCGACCATAGCCGCGAGATCCTGCTGGAAATCGCCGCCGACATGGAACTTCGCAATTCCGTGGCAGAACGAGCCGGCCAGTCGCAAGACATCGTTCCCACCGAAGCATCCACCGCCACCGCGGCTGCAGAGCACGGCGCGCTCAGGCAGATGGCGGGTTTCGACCTGGTGCAGCTGTTCGCCGAGTTTCGCGCTATGCGGGCCAGCGTCATGGCATTCTGGCAAAGGGCTGAGGGGCCAGCGGCGGGACCCTCCTCGATCGAGGAGCTGATGCGCTTCAATGAGGGCATGGACAAGGCACTGGCCCAGTCGGTGCAGCGCTATTCGAGCGAAGTCGCCGCGTCGCGCGACATGTTTCTGGCCGTGCTCGGCCATGATCTGCGCGGTCCACTGTCGGGGATCGACATGTCAGCGTTGCTGCTCGCCAAGCCCGGCCTGTCGGACGCGGCCCGGCAACAGGCTGCAGCGCACATCAAACGTGCCTCCCGGGACATGAGTCGCCTCATCACCGACCTGCTGGAGTACACCCGCACTCGTCTGGGCCATGGCATTCCGATAGATCGGTCTGCCTGCGATCTTGGCCCGCTGTGCGAAGCCGCGCTCGAGGACATTCGCGCTGGCAATCCCGAGCAGCAGTTTGTGCAGCAGATGTCTGGCGACCTGAACCTCCAGGCCGACGCGGGCCGCATGCAGCAGGCCCTGTTGAATCTGCTGGCCAACGCAGTGCAGCATGGCAACCGGCAGTCCCCTGTCACACTCACCGCCGCGGGCGGCGTGGATGCCATAGTCCTGAAAGTCAGCAATTCAGGCGATCCGATTCCGTCGGACGCACTGCAGGTGATCTTCGAGCCACTGGTCAGGGCGCCGAATGCCAGTTCCGCAGTACACGAACGCTCCAAGACCAGTCTGGGATTAGGCCTGTTCATCGTGCGCGAAATCGTGCTGGCGCATGGCGGCACGATCACCGTGGAGTCCTCGCTCGAAGCGGGTACGGTTTTCACGATCCGCATGCCGCGTGCGCCGTGCTGAGCGACGGGTGGCGGTGAACAGCATCGATTTGGCCACCCCCGGCCGGCTGCAGCGTCAACACGGAGTCGTGTTTCGCCTGCCAGGTGGGTAGTGGATAGTGCGCCGCAGCGGGATGCCGGGGCCCAAGGGCGGACTCGGTGCTGCCGCAACCAGTACGCATCCAGCACCCGACATGGGCAGCGCCGGCACCGGGGTAACTGAGAAATTTAGGATAAAGCTGCCCTGCGCATCGGCGCCGTGGCCTTTACACAGC
>JANOUM010000455.1:0-2030 GCA_031416855.1 Rhodoferax sp.
TTGCCGCCGTTGCACGGCAAGCGCTACCAGGTGCTGGTGCCCAAGCCAGGCGAAGACGGCGTTGCGCTGGCCGGCATCAGGACTGTGCTGGCGCGCGCGCCGCTGGGCACCAACGTTGGCTGGAACGTGCGCACCGGCGCCCGCGCACCCGACCTGTGCGGACTGAACGGCAGCTTCCTGCCCTTCGCCAAACGTGCGGCCGATCGGCGCGGCGATCCGCGCGCCTCGCTCGAGGAGCGTTACCGCGACCAGGAAGGCTTTGTCCGGGCCGTGCGCAAGGCCGCCGACGAGCTGGTGCGCGAGCGTTTTCTGCTTGAGCAGGACGCCGAGAAGTACTTGCAGGCAGCGCCGAACAGCGATCTGTTCAAGTAGCTCGGTCAGGCGCTGTCCAGCGGGGCGTTCAGCGGGGCGTTCAAGCAGCGCAGGGCGGCGCCGCAGGACACTCTGTGTGCGCTGCGCACTGCTTGGGGACGTACCCCTTGCAGCGGCGCCGGCTTCAGTCACACCACATGCCGCCGTTGATGTCGAGCACCTCGCCGGTGATGAAGCCAGCAGCGTCCGAGGCCAGAAAGGCGATGGCCTCGGCAATGTCTTCGGGCCGCCCCATGCGACCCACCGGGATCAGCGCACGGATGGCCGCTGGCAACGAGGTCGTCGTGGCCCAAGCCACCGGGCCCGGCGCCACCGCGTTCACGGTGATGCCCTGACCCGCCAGTTCACGCGCCAGATAGGCCGTCATGGCATGCACACCGGCCTTCGATACGCCATAGGCCACATTGCCCGATGCTTTCTGCTCATTGGCATCCAGCCAAGGCCGCGTGTTGCCGCCGTTTTTGCCCAGCACCAACCCCAGGTTGATGATGCGGCCATGCCCCTGCGCACGCATCGCTGGCACGACGGCCTTGCAGCAGCGAAAGCTGCCGCTCAGGTTGATGTCCAGCACACGGTCCCGTTCGTCGTCGGCCAGGCTGGCGCCAGCGCCGAATGACGTGATGCCCGCCACGTTGACCAGCACGTCGATGCGCCCGAAGGCCGCCAGCACCTGCGCCACAACGGCATGCACCTGCTCGGATGAGCGCACGTCGAGCGGGTAGTGGCGGCAACGATCCCCGGCGGGCAGATCGGCACTGTGCAGCATCGGTGTCAGATCGGCCAGCGCCAGCGCCATGCCGCCTTGCGCCAGGCGCCTTGCGGTGGCGCTGCCGATGGCACCAGCCGCGCCGGTGATGAAGGCCACCCGTTGCTCGGCTCTCATGCGTGGGCGATTTCTGCGGCCTACTCGGCGCGGATGTTGGCGCCGCGAATGATCTTGCCCCAGCGCTCGTATTCCGATTCGACAAAGGCCTGGAACTGTAGCGGCGTCTGCGCCGCTGCGGGCTCGACATTGATCTGCAGCAGCTTCTCGCGCAGCGCCGGGTTGGCCACCATGTCGTTCAGCACCTTGTTCATGCGCGCCACCACATCGGCCGGTGTCTTGGCCGGCGCCATCAGGCCGACCCAGGTGCCGGCGTCAATGGCCACGCCCTGCTCGGCAAAGGTCTTCCGCGCGCTCAAGGCGCTGGCCATCGCATCGACACGTTCGTCGATCTCGCGCCAGCTCCAGCGGCGCTCGCCGTCGCGCTCGCCATCAATCAGCGCCGGATGATCAGGGAACAGGCGGGCCGTGTGCGTGAGCAGCCGGCCCAGGTTCATCACCTGCGCTGCATTCACACCGCCTCCAGCACGCTCAAGTAGTTAGCCACCGCGGCGCCGCCCATGTTGAAGACGGCGCCGAGCCGGGCGCCGGCGACTTGCATGCCCCCCGCCTGGCCCGACAACTGCATGGCGGCCATCACATGCTGCGAAACACCGGTGGCGCCGATCGGGTGGCCGCGCGATTTCAGACCACCCGAGGGGTTGATCGGCAGCAGCCTGCCGTCGATGCACGACAGGCCGTCCAGGATCACGCGCGCGCCCTGGCCGTGCGGCGCCAGGCCCATCGCCTCGTACTCGAGCAGCTCGGCGATGGTGAAGCAGTCATGGGTCTCGAC
>JANOUM010000456.1:0-6905 GCA_031416855.1 Rhodoferax sp.
CAAAGTTTGATGTAAAGGATCCGCCATGCAATCTGCAGCGGTTGTTTCCAGCAAGGGACAGGTGACCCTGCCTGCGGCCATGCGTGCCAAGCTCGGTATCGGCCCGGGTTTCCAAATCCGTTTCGAACTGCGAGGGAAGACACCCCTCGGTCTGACCTTTTTGCCGAGCCGATTGAACCGCGCGATCAAATTCTGGTGCCGGTGATTGCGTTGTACGAGGTGCACAAGATCCTGAGTCGAAAGTTGCCGGCACAGCGGGTTGCAAGCTGCCTGGACGTGATGCGCCTGGGCCGCATGCTGGAGTTGACCGACCGTCGCGCGATTGCCGCAGCCGATGCCGTGATGTTCAGCATGGCGATCGAACATGGCGCAATCTTCTGGACGCAAAACTTGGACGATCAGGGGCTGCCATCCGTCACCTGTTTTCCCAGAGGCTGATCCCGCGCCAGCAGCATCGCGTCGCCGTAGCTGAAGAATCGGTATTGTTGGTGGATGGCGTGCCGGTAGAGGCACATGACGTGCTCGTAGCCCGCGAATGCGCTCACCAGCATCATCAACGTGGACTTGGGCAGGTGGAAGTTGGTAACCAGCAGGTCCACCACCTGGAACCGGAACCCGGGTGTGATGAAGATGCTGGTATCGCCGCTTGCCAGGCCCGACGCCATCCAGGACTCCAACGTGCGCACAGTGGTGGTTCCCACCGCCACGACACGTCCTCCGCGGGTGCGGCAATCGGCCAGCGCTTGTTGTGTGGCTGGTGGCACGTCGTACCACTCGCTGTGCATGCGGTGCTCGGCCAGGTTCTCGGTCTTTACCGGCTGGAAGGTGCCGGCGCCCACGTGCAGGGTCACGTGCGCGTTATGCACGCCACGTGCCGCCAGTGTTTGCAGCAGCGCGTGGTCGAAATGCAAGGCGGCAGTGGGTGCTGCAACCGCGCCGGGGTTACGGGCGAACACGGTTTGGTAGCGCTCGGCGTCCTGCGGCGTGTCGGCATGGGTGATGTAGGGCGGCAGCGGCACATGGCCGTGTCGCTCCATCAGGGTGTACGGGTCGTCGCCACCGTCGTTGGACAACACGAAGCGAAACAGGGCGCCATCGGCATCCGGCCAGCGGCCCAGCAAGGTCGCACACACACCGTCCCGGGTACCCGGCGCACCCTGCAGTGCGAGCGTGGCGCCGACCTCCGGCTTCTTGCTGACCCGCATATGGGCCGCCACCTGGTTGCCTGAGAGCACCCGTTCCACCAGCAGTTCGACCTTGCCGCCGGTCGGTTTCACGCCGAACAGCCGGGCCTTGATGACACGCGTGTCGTTGAACACCAGCAGGTCGCCCGGCGCCAGCAGAATGGGCAGGTCGCGAAAGACGCGGTCTGCCGCAACGTCGGTCGTGCCATCGAGCAGGCGCGATGCGCTGCGTTCGATGGTCGGATGTTGTGCGATGAGTTCTGGTGGAAGCCGGAAATCGAAGTCACTCAGGGAGAAAGCGCGTTGGTCGACCGAAGATTCAGAGTGCATGGTGCTTGAGTGCTGTACCGGCCCGTGCCAAGTTGGAAGGAAAGACAGTGCAGAATTCTCCCATGCCAGCCAATCCGCCTTCCCCCGCCGCCAAGCCAGCTGTGGCCGTGGAAACGCGCAATCCACTGCAAAAGGCGATGGCAAAGATGGGTCTGGTGCGGGACATCGACTTTGCCTTGCATTTGCCGCTGCGGTATGAGGACGAGACCCGAATCGTCCCGCTGGCCGACGCGCGGGAAGGGTGGACGGTGCAGATCGAAGCGACCGTGACCGCCAGCGAGGTGAGTTTGCGCCCGCGCCGCCAGTTGCTCGTAACGGTGGATGACGGCTCCGACACCTGCACGCTGCGTTTCTTCAGCTTCTATCCTGCGCAGCAGCGGGCGATGCAGCCCGGTGCGCGGATTCGCGCCCGTGGCGAAGTCAAAGGCGGTTTCGTCGGATGGACGATGGTGCATCCGGTTGTCCATGCCGCTGGCGGCGTTCTGCCGACCGCGCTGACCCCGGTGTACCCGACGGTGGCTGGACTGCCGCAGGCCTACCTGCGCAAGGCGGTGCAAAGCGGGCTGTCGCGCGCCGATCTGACCGAGACGGTCACGGTTGCCGGCAGCCTGCCCGGGCATGGTGCGCTCGCCTGGCCCCTGCGCGACGCGCTGGTTTTCCTGCACCACCCGGCGCCCGAGGTGGCGCTGGCAACGCTGGAGGACCACAGCCACCCGGCCTGGCAGCGCCTGAAGATCGAGGAGTTGCTGGCGCAGCAGGTGTCGCAGTTGCAGTCGCGCCGGGCGCGCGAGGGCCTGCGCGCGCCGGTCCTGCGGGCAGTGCCCGCCGGCCTGCGCGACCGCTTGCTGGCCGCGCTGCCGTTCGCCCTGACCGCTGCGCAGCAACGGGTGGGGGGCGAGATCGCCCGTGACCTCGCCCTGCCTGCGCCAATGCACCGGCTTTTGCAGGGTGACGTCGGCTCCGGCAAGACCGTGGTGGCGGCGCTCGCCGCGGCGATATGCATCGATGCCGGGCGCCAGTGCGCGTTGATGGTGCCCACTGAGATCCTGGCCGAGCAGCATTTCCGCAAACTCGTCGGCTGGCTGGAACCGCTGGGCATCACGACGGCCTGGCTCACCGGCAGCCAGAAGGCCAAGGAGCGACGCGCGATGCTGGCCCTGATCGCGTCCGGACAGGCCGCGCTGGTCGTGGGCACCCACGCCATGATCCAGGACAAGGTCCAGTTCCACAACCTCGCGCTGACCGTCATCGACGAGCAGCACCGCTTCGGTGTGGCGCAGCGCCTGGCCCTGCGCGACAAGATGGCCGAGCCGGGCCTGGAGCCGCATTCGCTGATGATGACGGCCACGCCAATACCGCGCACGCTGGCGATGAGTTATTACGCCGACCTGGAGGTGGCCACGATCGACGAACTGCCGCCCGGGCGCACACCGATCGTGACCAAACTGGTCAACGCAACGCGACGCGACGAGGTGGTGACGCGAATCCGCGCGCAAATGGCGCAAGGCCGGCAGGTGTATTGGGTCTGCCCGCTGATCGAGGAGAGCGAGGTGCTGGACCTGAGCAATGCCACCGAGACGCATGCCGCCCTGGGCGACGCCTTGCCCGGTGTGCTGGTGGGCCTGTTGCACTCGCGCATGCCGGTGGCGGACAAGAAGGCGGTGATGGCCCAGTTCGTGCAGGGTGCGATGGCGGTGCTGGTAAGCACCACCGTGATCGAAGTGGGGGTGGACGTGCCCCATGCGTCCCTGATGGTGATTGAGCACGCGGAACGATTCGGCCTGTCGCAACTGCACCAGTTGCGCGGCCGCGTGGGCCGGGGGGCCACTGCATCGGCTTGCGTTTTGCTGTACTCCACCGGGGACGCGCCGCGCCTGAGCGAGACCGCCCGCGCGCGGCTCAAGGCGATGGTCGAGACGAACGACGGTTTCGAGATCGCCCGGCGCGACCTGGAGATCCGTGGGCCGGGTGAATTCCTTGGCTCGCGCCAGTCCGGTGCCGCCCTGCTGCGTTTTGCGGACCTGGCCACCGACACCGAACTGCTGGACTGGGCTCGCATCGCGGCGCCCTTGATCCTGGACCACGCCCCAACGCTGGCGCGCCAGCATGTGGCGCGCTGGCTGGGGACGAAAACCGAATTTCTGAAAGCCTGAACCCGGCCCGGTGCTGGTGGCCGAAACGGACATCGTCACATAGGACAATAACAGCATGACCCTGACCGAACTCAAGTACATCGTCGCCGTGGCCCGCGAGCGGCATTTCGGCAAGGCGGCCGAAGCCTGTTTCGTGTCGCAACCGACCCTGTCGGTCGCCGTCAAGAAGCTCGAGGAGGAACTGGAACTCAAGCTGTTTGAACGCAGCGCCAACGAAGTGACCGTGACTCCGCTGGGCGAAGAGGTCGTACGCCAGGCCCAATCGGTGCTGGAACAGGCCGCCAACATCCGCGAGATCGCAAAACGCGGCAAGGACCCGCTGGCCGGCGCATTGCGGCTGGGGGTGATATACACCATCGCCCCCTACCTGCTGCCCGACTTGGTCAAGAACGTGATTGCCAAGACGCCGCAGATGCCGCTGATGCTGCAGGAGAACTTCACGGTCAAGCTGCTGGAGATGTTGCGCACCGGAGAAATCGACTGCGCCATCCTGGCCGAGCCGTTTCCCGACACCGGCCTGGCGGTTGCACCCTTGTACGACGAGCCGTTCGTCGCGGCGATTCCAAGCGACCATCCGCTGGCGAAGTTCAAGACCCTGAGCGCGGAGCAGCTCAAGGCCGAAACCATGCTGCTGCTGGGCACCGGGCACTGCTTTCGCGACCATGTGCTCGAAGTTTGCCCGGAGTTCGCCCGCTTTTCGAGCAATGCCGAAGGGATCCGTCGCAGTTTCGAGGGCTCCTCGCTGGAGACCATCAAACACATGGTGGCCGCCGGCATGGGCGTGACTCTGGTGCCCCGCCTCGGCGTCCCGGCCGGGGCGCTGGATGCCAAGGCCCGGCGCGGCAACGACGCGGACAACTTCGTGCGCTACATCCCGATCCGTGACGAGGCGGGTGGCCAGCCGCCGACGCGCCGTGTGGTGCTCGCCTGGCGGCGCAGCTTTACCCGCTACGAGGCCATTGCGGCCTTGCGCAATGCCATCTACGCTTGCGAGTTGCCCGGCGTCAAACGTCTTTCTTGAACGGAGTGATGCATGTTGGTGCTGTTGTCGCAGTCGGGCATCCTGGTGTCGGGTCCCAGCCGGGGCAGCTATCGGTCCTTCCTGTTGGCGCCGGTGCCGTCCGGCAGCGGCCGGCGTGGCATCGGCCAGCGCGGCCGGCGCCGTGCCGACAGCGTGGAGATAGGCGACGCGCCGCCGTCGTCGGAGGTTAAGCACACGGCCCAGAAGAGTTTCAGCCCCCGGGCCTTGTGCTGCGCCGCTCGATGCCCTGGGCGCCAGGGCGCGACGCCGGGGTGATGCTCGTGTCTTTCAACCGCGCACCCGACGCGTTAGAAGCCCAGCTGCGGCCCATGGTGAGGCCGGACGATGGTGCCACCAAGGCGTTGTTCGACATCTCGCGGGCGTTGACCGGGGCGCATTGCTGGCGCCCGCCGATGCGCGACGGTGGGCTCGACCTGCGCGCGCTGGCCGCATGAGCGAGGTGGCGATGCTGGCGCGCAAGCTGGGTCTATACCTGCACCTGATCCGCTGGGACCGTCCGGCCGGTTGGCTGCTACTGTTGTGGCCCACGCTGAGCGCGTTGTGGATCGCCGCCGGCGGGTTCCCCAGCTGGCATCTGCTGCTGGTGTTTTGCCTGGGCACCTTCCTGATGCGCAGCGCCGGGTGTTGCGTCAACGATGTCGCCGACCGGGATTTCGACCGACATGTGAAACGCACGGCGGGTCGGCCGGTCACCAGTGGCTTGGTGTCCCCAGCCGAGGCCCTGCTGGTGGGCGCCGTCCTGGCGCTGGCGGCCTTCGGCGTGGTGCTGACCACCAACGCGGTCACGATTCTGTGGTCCTTCGTGGCGCTCGCCATCGCCATCGCCTATCCCTATTCCAAACGCTTCCTGTCGATGCCGCAGGCAGTATTGGGCGTGGCGTTCAGTTTCGGCATTCCGATGGCGTTTGCGGCAGTGCGCGGCGTGGGGCCAGCCAGCCTGTCGGCGCTGCTCGCCAGCGTGCCGGCCGTGGCCTGGGTGCTGCTGCTGGGCAATCTGTTCTGGGTGCTGGCCTACGATACCGAATACGCGATGGTGGACCGCGACGACGATCTGCGCATCGGCATCAAGACTTCGGCCATCACGCTGGGGCGGCTGGATGTACCGGCGATCATGCTGTTTTATTCGCTGTATCTGGGCATCTGGGGCTGGGTCGTGCTCAGGGCCGCGACGTCGTTTGGGCCCATGCTGGCCGCGTTGCTGGCGGCGGCGATGCAGGTGGTGTGGCACGGCTGGCTGATCCGTGACCGAACGCGTGACGGCTGCTTCAAGGCGTTTCGACTGAACCACTGGCTCGGTTTTACTGTGTTTGCCGGTGTCGTCGGCACCTACAGCCTGCCCTGAAGGCGTTCATCGAGCATGCTGCGCATCGCGGAGTTTGCACGTGGGGCGGTCCGGCGTGCTCATGCGCTGCCAAATTCCTGGCCCATGCTGCGCGCGCGCGCACGTGCCGCATGCAGGGCGCGGCCAAACGCCGCCTGTAGTCCCGCCTCATCCATCGACGTGATTGCCGCAAAGGTGGTGCCACCCTTGGAGGTGACGCGCTGGCGCAGCACCTCGGGGGGCTCGTCGCTGTTGCGGGCCAGTTCCGACGCGCCGGCGAATGTCGACAGGGTCAGCTGGCGCGCCTGCGCCGGGCTCAGGCCCATTTCTGCGCCGGCGGCCATCATCGCCTCCATGAAGTAGAAGACATAGGCGGGCCCGGAACCGGACAACGCGGTCACGGCGTCGAGCCGGTCCTCGCTGTCCACCCACAGGAACTCGCCAGTGCTGCGCACAATGGCCTCGACCTGCTGGCGATCGAGGGCCTGCACAGCGGGGCGGGCGAAAAAGGCCGTGATGCCCTTGCCGATCAGCGCCGGCGTGTTGGGCATGGCGCGCACCACGCGGTCGGTGCCCAGCCAACGCGCGATGCTCTGGCTAAGGATGCCCGCCGCCACGCTCAGATGCAGGGCTGCGCGCGTATGGCCGTGGGTCTGCGCTGCAGCCTCCTGGAAGGTCTGCGGCTTCACCGCCCACACCACGACCTCGGCCGATTCCAGCGAGGCGTCGGCTTGCGGCTGCGCATGGATGCCGAACTGACGCGCCAGCTTGTCGCGCGCGTCGGCAAAAGGCTCGACAACGGCCAAGCGATCGAGCGGGTGTCCCTGGGTGACCAGGCCCTGGATAATGGCGCTGGCCATGTTGCCGCCGCCAAT
>JANOUM010000457.1:0-4635 GCA_031416855.1 Rhodoferax sp.
CCTTTTGCCTTGCTGGCAAACTCAAATGCAACGGCGAAAAGGGCAAAAGGCAAGACCTGACCCCAGCCTGTGACCCCAGCCTGACCCCGGCCCCTGTATGGCATTGGCATTGGCATACGAGCGCGGCCACACCCGGCATGCCACAATTTTGGGTTGTCCCCACTTGCCAAAACCCCATGGAATTTTTCACCTTTGCGTGGATCAACGATCCGCAAATCTGGCTGTCACTGATCACCCTGTCGGCACTCGAAATCGTGCTGGGCATCGACAACCTCGTGTTCATTGCGATCCTGACCGGGCGCCTGCCGCTGCATCAGCGTGCCTTGGGCCGCAAGGTGGGCCTGAGCCTGGCATTGATCACACGCCTGATGCTGCTGGCCACGCTGGCCTGGATCGTCGGCCTCACGGCGCCGGTGCTCACGGTGGCAGGGCAAGGGTTCTCCTGGCGCGACCTGATCCTGATCGGCGGCGGCTTGTTCCTGCTCTACAAGGCAACGGTCGAGATCCATGAAATGACTGAACACGACGGCGACAACTTGGACAACCCGGCCGGTATTGCCAGCGCGTCGTTCAAGTCGATCGTGCTGCAGATCGCGGTGATCGACATCATCTTCTCGCTCGACTCCGTCATCACGGCGGTCGGCATGGCCGACCAGCTGTGGGTCATGGTGGTGGCGGTCGTGATCGCCATGATCATCATGATCATCGCCTCCAACCCGCTGGCAAATTTCGTGGCGGCGCATCCATCGGTCAAGATGCTGGCCCTGTCCTTCCTGCTGCTGATCGGCGTGCTGCTCATCGCCGATGGTTTCGGCTTGCACATCCCCAAGGGTTATGTGTACTTCGCGCTGGCGTTCTCGGTGGCGGTGGAGGGCATGAACCACTTCGTGCGCCTGCGGCGCAGGCGGCCGCAGCCGCTCAAGGCCGATTGAGCAGGCGCGCCAGCGCGGCGTCGATCTCCGGCAGGTACAGGTTGCCCTCGCTGCTGGTCGCCTGGCGTTGCAGCGACTCCAGCGTGACAACCAGGGCCAGCCCGGTCTCGCCGCGTCCCGCGCGGCTCAACGCCCGGCCGCGCGCCATGACGAAATCGGCCCAGGGGAAAGGTTCGTGTGCCGAGTAGCGGCCCAGCATGCCGCAATACCGTTCCACCTCCTCCCAGTGGCCGTCCCTCAGCGACACGTGGATCGCGCATTCGCAAAAAGCGAAGAAGTTGTGGCTGACTGCGCCCTGGTTCAGCAACTCCTCACCCTTGGCCAGTGCCCGCCGGCACGCTGCGGGATCGGTCTCGATGCGGGCCAGCATGCCATACACCTGGGCTCCGATGAACACCATGCCGCCCCCGCCCGCCAGGTCAAGCGCCTGCTGCAGGCGCGCGCGCGCGGTTACCGCGTCGCCCGAGCGGGCCGCGAGCAGGCCATGCATGAACGCCGCATTGGCCTGAAAGCGAGAGCTTCCCAGTGCACGTGCGATCTCCATCGCCTTGTCGACCTGAGGCTGTGCCTCGCGCCAGTTGCCCCGCACCCAACCGTCCACCATGCCCAACTGGGACCGCGCCATGAGTTCGCCGCGCCGGTGCCCGATACGGGTGGCCAGGTCGATGGTGCGGCGGCAGGCCTGCAGGGAGCCCGCCACGTCCATCAAGTACAGGGAACACCAGCCCACCATCGTGAGGTAGGCCACTTCGACACGCAGCAACAACTGTGCGCGGGCCAGCATCACGCAGCGGGTGAACATCTCGTAGCCGGTGCGCACACGGCCCTGGGCGTAACTGGCGTCCCCAACGCCGCCCAGTGCGGCGGCCTCGGCCTCCGCGGAGCCGGCCTCACGTGCCAGCCGAAACGCTTGCTCGTGTTCACTCTGGCATTCAATCGTGCGGCCGAACGAGAACAGCAGGTTGCCGCGCAGGTGGTGCAGGCGCGACAGTTCCAGGGTGAGCCCGGCTGACTCGGCCAGGGGCTGCGCCTCCTGCAACAAGGCCAGGCCTTCGTCCAGCCGGTCCAGGATGCGCATGCCCGCTGCCATCGCGATCAGACCGGCGGCGCGTTCGGCATCGGTCTGCACCACTTCCAGCGCTTTTTGGCAGGCCTCGATCGACTCGGCGGTGCGGCCCATCTCGAGCAACAGGCGGGCACGGCCCAACCGCACCGGGAACAGCTGTTCGAGCGCGCTGGTGATGCGCGCCGCCCGCTCCAGCAGTGCCAGCGCCTGGGCATACTGGAACTGCAGCCCCAACTCGCGCGCGGCGCGCAGATAGGCCGTGCCGGCCCGCGGGTCTTCGGCCCGTTCAAAGTGTTCACCTGCCAGCGCGGCATTGAGTGGCTCGACCCATTCCGCGGCCAGCGTATGCAACTGGCGCCGGCGCGTCAGCAGCAGCGAGGCGTAGGCGCCGTCCCGGATCAGGGCATGGTTGAACACCAGTTGGTCGCCTTCCGGTCGCAACAGGAACTGCGCCACCAGCGCGCGGCTGTCGAACTCCGGGTCGCCCACCAGATGGCGGATGGCCTGCAGCGGCACACGCGGCCCCCACACAGCGGCCACCTGCAGCGCACTCTTGTCGCCCGCGTCCAGCCGGTCCATGCGGGCCTGGATCAACGCCTGGATCGACCCCGGCAGGGTGCTGGCGCTTTCGTCCCCGGCATTGAGCAGCAGCAGCTCCAGGAAAAGCGGGTTGCCCTCGGCGCGTTCGACACAGGAGCGCAACAGCGCCTCTGACATCGATGCGGCACCAGCGGCCAGCAGCATTGCGTCAACGGTCGCCAGCGGCCCCAGATCGATGCTGGCCATGGGCAGCCCATGCAGGCTGGCGCCCCAAGCAGCGACGCTGGGGTCGCCGGCAAACCGGGTCGTCAGCACCAGCAACAGGCCCTGTTGCACGGTCAGGGATGCCAGTGCGGCCAGTTGTTGCAGCGTCCAGGTGTCGGCCCAATGGATATCCTCCACCAGCAGCAGCATCGATGCCCCGGCGCGTTCCGGCCGCGCCAGTGCGCGCAAGGCGTCGAGTGTGTGTTCCTGCTGTTCGGCGACGTCGATGGCGGACAGCAGGGCGAGCACGTCGGCAGGGGCTGTCACTTCGAGCAGGTCATACAGGTAGGGGCTGTGGTCGACCCCCTGCGGCGACTCCCCGGCCAAATCGAGCAAAGCCTCGGCGCGGCTGGCTTCGTCCGCATCGGCGGGCAGGCCCAGCAGGCTTTGCGCGAGCGTGCGGATCGCGTCATGTCCGGTTCGGGCACCGAAATCCAGCACGGCACTGGCATGGCACGCAAAGCCCTGCTCGCGCGCATGGAGCACAAACTCGGCGACCAGGCGCGACTTGCCCATGCCGGGGTCCCCACGCACCACAACCAGCCGGCCCCGGTGGTGCTGCAGGCAGGCCTGTGCAAGCGCCTCGAACTGCACCATCTCCTCCCGGCGCCCCACCAGCGGGCGGCTGCCGGCACGTGGCACCGCGCGTTCGGCCAGGATGCGGTAGGGCACGAGCGGACGCTCCTTGCCCTTGACCTCGACCGCCTGGCCGGCCACGGCATCGAAATAGTCCGACACCTGCTGCCAGGTCTGCGAACTGACCACCACTTCGCCCGGCTGGGCCAGACCGCGCAGGCGCGCCGCGGTATTGACGGTGTCACCGGTCAGGGTGTATTGCCCCGATCGCGAGTCGCTGCGCCGCGCGATCACCAGCCCGGTCTGCACGCCCGTGTGCATGGCCAGTTCGCGCCCCAGGCGCTCGGAAAATTCCACTGCAATGCCATCCACCGCTTGGTGCAATTCCAGCGCCGCACTGACGGCGCGCCGGGGGTCGTCACGCCGGGCCACCGGAATGCCGAACAGGGCCATCACCTCGTCACCGACGAACTGGTTCACGCTGCCGCCGTGGCGCTCGATCACTGCCACCGCTTCCTGCCGGATGCGCGCCATGATGGCTTCGACCTCTTCCGGATCAAAGGCCTCGTTGAGCGCGGTGTACCCGGTGAGGTCGGAGAACACCACCGTGGCGTGGCGCCGCTCGCCCTCGTCCGCAGCCACCAACGCCCCGGCAGGTGTGGCTGCCGCTGCAGGCGGCTCGATCACCGCGGCAGGCTCGACGGCCGCAGGCCCCATCGGCGCCGCAGCCGCCTTCAACAGGCGCTTGCGGTCTCCCAGCGACGCCACGCCGAGTTCGCGCAGGTCGACATCGGTCAGGTCCGCCAGCAGGTCGGGGCTGATGTCCTGGGCGCGGAACTGCTCGGCATATTTGGCCAGGCCCAGTCCGGCGAGCCAGGCATCGATGTCGCTCATGCCGCAATTGCGCCGGTCGCGGAGTCGTCCAGCCCGCCGCCGCGACCCTGTCCATCAGGACATTGGGCGCCAAAACCAATGGCAAGCGACATCAACTGCATGGCTTTCATTGTCGGTCCAAAACCCGATCGGACGCCGCCCGACAGCAACGGAAGCGTTACCTGACTGCGACCGTGGCCCGATTGGCCACACTGGCTGGGCTCACTCTCTCAGTCGGCCGGTCCCGGCCGGGACCGCGTGAGGAGCCCACCGAAAAGCTGGGCAATCGTGCGGTCGCACGCGACCCCATGCGCCAGATGCACATTCATCGCGAAGCCGTCGAATGCCATCAGGACCACGGCCGCAATACTCGCGGCCTCGTCG
>JANOUM010000458.1:0-4504 GCA_031416855.1 Rhodoferax sp.
CACGCAATACCCGCGCCGCACTGGCCTCGGCGGGGCGCAGCGCGTCCAGGCGCTTGGCCAGGTACTCGGCCAACTCGGCCACCAGTTCGCGCTGCGTCATGTCGCCATAGTAGTTCGGCACGTTGAGCGTCAGGTGGGCCACTACCTCGGTGCCATCCACCTCTTTCTGCAACTCCATCACCGCGTAGAGGGCGGCGCGCAGGGTGGATTGGTACAGCTCGGACCCGTCCCCCATCTCGGCGCGGCCGAACTCCGCCGCGCTCTTGAGTCGGGCCTCGTTGGCCTTGTGGCTGGCCAGCAGCGGCTTGAAGTCGCGCACCTTGAAGGCCTTGGCAAAGTTCTGGTAGTTGTCCAGCGTCTTGGCGCCACGCGCCTCCATGTCGATCATCTTCAGGTAGAAACGCTCGGCCCCGGAGAGCCTGTCCCACTGCGCCTTGACGATGCCTTGGGGCACCAGACACTGGTTGGCCGTGGCCACCGCAAAGGCAATCAGGCCGTCCACAAACGTGGTCTCGTTTTTCACCCGTGGGCGAATCGCCTCGGCCGTCATGTCGCGGCCGTCGATCACGGCGTAGCGTGTCAACACGCGCAAGGCAGCCGCGTAACCGGCCATCTGGATGTCGGCGTCCTCGAACACGTTTTCATCGCGGTACAGGCCCTTGGCTTGCTGGTTCAGGCCGGTGAGGTCGGCGACCTGTTTTTCGACTTCTTCCTGGATCTCCCAGGCGAGGTCGTCGCGGGTGGTTTTGTGGGTGCCTTGGCGCTTGCGCAGGACGAGCAGAACGGTGCCTTTCACATGACCACCCTCGCGAAGTGCACTGTCGGTTTCCGTAACCACATACCACGCAGCCGTCACTTGCAACCCTGAGGCCCATACGATGTTAGACATATCGGCCCAGATCGAACCTGACTGGTGCGTAAACATGATGACTTGAATCCCGTTGTCCGGCATGCATTCGGTCATTCGCCTGTAAGCAGTGACCATACCGCGACGGAAGTCTTCGTCCTCGCCTTTAATTGCCAGCGCTCGACGGCTATCCCAGACCCAATCGGAGAATTCCTGCGGCGGATTCTTACGAAGCCACCCGATGAAGAAATCCAATATCTCCTCGTATTTCACGGCATCGCCGTAGGGCGGGTCAGTGATGAACACGTCCGAAGTCACAGACAGCGAGGCCGCCGGAGCGCAGACCAAATCATGTCGGACACGATCGTCAAAGGGATACTTTTTGATGTGCAAATCCAGTAGATCGAGTGCATATCGCGCACCCCGACAGCCATAGGCGTACAAGGTGTTGAGCGCTTGGTTGTCAAAAACACCTTTGACGATGCCACCGCCTCCGCCACTGTTAGTCCACCGACTGAGTCTCGAATCGCAGTTCAGAATCTGCGTGAGGCCGAACTTGAGACCGGCGTTGACCGACTGATTTACCAGGGCACCAACAAGCAGCTGTCGTGGATTGAATGCGTGCTGCCAATAGGTCCACCCACGCGAGCGAACAAGATCCAGGCCCTGATATCTTGGTGGCCCACCCACTTCGATACGCATGTCCGGGATCAGCCCTGCCGCTTGCCATTCCGCAAAATGAGAGGCGACGAATCGGTTGACTATGTTCTCCCGTTCAAGGTCGTCCTCCGTCACTGGCCTGAATTCATAGTCGAACCCTTGACCCTTATGTTTAGGGCGCATCCATTCGACACAATAAAGTCTTTCCTGCAACAAGTCCCCTTGCGTAGGAGTGATGTCACTCTTCTCCCAAATTCTCAGCTGATTTCGAATGGCTCCGTTGGAATCAGTGAAATCACCTCGCAACGTAGTAATCTTTGTCTTGTACTGAATTCCGTCAATGGTGTGAATCAGATGCGCATCCTCGTACCTGCCGTCTCTTCCAATGGTTCCGCTCTCTGCCTCGGCAAGCGCTTCGTCGCTCACGTTGGCAAGTACTTCGATCGAGTAGCGCATTCTCTCGCGGTCAGGAACTAGGGCCAGAACGGTGCGGTGACCCTTGCTGATCACGCGCGTGGCGAGTAGCGGGACCAGCCAGCCCGATTGAGGACAACGCACCTCGACGCAATACAAAAACACTTTGGCCCGCCAACCTCGGCCATCGCATTCGACACCAAGTTCATCCAACTTCTCAATTACCTGTGAGACGATTTTGCTCTGCTCCAGAGCCAGTCGTTTTCGCGATTCCTCCTTTCCCCCGACGACATTGAGTGCACCCCAGGTGAGCATGCATGCCATTGGATTCAAGTCCGATGCATAAACGTCGCAACCAAGCCGAGCTGCTTCAAACGGTATTTGTCCTGAGCCGCAAAATGTATCGGCGACGCGGGGCCGATGTCCGAAACGCATGACACCAAGTTGTTCAACCAAGTCGGGGAAGGACCAGGCACTCGTACCAAGGTGCGCGTTGACGTCCGCCCAGATGTGTTGATGGACGGTGTCTGCGACCTCTTCTGGCCGCCACGCTTCATTCACTCGCTCGCGATAGGAAGTGCGCGGTAGCATCTGGACTTCCAGCCTTCGCCGCGCCAATTCGGGCACGTCGTCGCGCCATGCGAGCTTGACGTTGGCAAAGGCTGCATTTGACCAATCGACCGGTGCAGCCGACGGCAGGGCACCATCGGGCGTAACTTTGAAATAGTCCGCGATTCGTGCGATCGATAGACAAGCCACAATATCTCGAGGTCGCCATCGCCGCTTCCATCGCACTACGAACGATTCGTCATCCATCCCCATTAGCTGCTCGAAGATTTCCAGGTCGCCGGCGATGTCACTAGTCGCAGGAAGCAAGCAACCCAGCACACACGCCTTATTTAGCACCAGAGGCTTCCGGCCCTTCCAGTAACTCCCGAGCGCCGTGAGAGTCTTCCCGTGCACCGCCATCTGCTCCTTATAAGCCTCCGCCGACAACTTTTGCACGGGCAACAACCTCTCAATCAGCGCCGGCGCATCCTTCAGCGAAAACGGCACCACGGAACTCACGCCGTCTCCTTGAACAGCGGCAAGTGAAACAAATCATCTTCCGCAGGTCGGCGTCGCCTGCGCCCCGGCGCGGGCTTCTCGCCATCCGACAACGCGAGAAACAAGGCCCGTCGCCATCCACGCTGTGTGTCATCCGGCAGGCCCGCTTCGGCCACCGTCATCGAAAACAGCCACCAGCGCTCTTCCGGCCGCAGCGCTGCCCAGCGGCTGCAGACAACCGGTAGCTGCTCCTCGCTGGCGGTTTCTGCGGCCCAGGCCAGCACACACAACTCCTTGCCCAGCAGGCGATCCACCAGGTTGGTACCGGTATGCCAACGGCCAGTGGCGGTCTTCGCCGTCTTGAGCCGGTCGTTGAACTCGCGCCGCGCCACGTCGGCGATGCCGGACCAGCAGCCGCGCAACAAGACCACGCGCTCCTCGTCGCGCGGGATGCCGGCCTCGTGGCCACGGTAGCCGTAGTCTTCGACGATGACCACGGGCTCGCTGCGGACTGCCGGGATTTCAACCCGAAACACATGCGAGCCAAATTTGTCTGGCGCGCCAAAGTCGACAGTAATCAGCGCGGCAGCAGCTGCAGTGCTCATTGCTCCACATCCGTCTGCGCCAACTCCAGCCCGAGTTTTGCCGCAAAATCCTGCAGGTCATGGCCGGACGCAAAATGCGCGCGCTTGAAGCGCAATGTCACGGGCGTGTCCGGCGCAAACCTTCCCAGCAGCGTGGTCAGCAGCACATGCAGCAACGCGGCATCGACGCGCACGTCGCCCACCGCCACCTGCGCCATCTTGTTGCCCTGGCCCACCGTCAGCACCACGCCCTCGAACTCGACCGACTTGTCGCCCGCGTGTTTGAGACCATCGAAGGTCTTGGCGCGGGAGTCGAGTGGGCGGCCGGTGGCCGACACCAGGCGCGCGGGCTTGACCTGGTCGATCTGTACGCCCTTCCTGCCGAGTGCCGAAAAGCGGAAGTCCGCCTTGGTCTCGATGCCGTCAGCGCTGGCGAAGGCACGCAACAGCACGTCGTCATCGCCGATCTCAACAGGGGCCGCATACGGTGTGCCTTCACGCGGCTCGCTGCCGTCCAGGGTGTACCGGATGCTGCCGCGCGGCGACACGAGCAGTTCGACACAACGCCCGCCGCGCTCCTTGACCGCATCCATCAGGCGGTTGCGCAGGGTGAGTGTGTTACTCCACGTCACCGGGTCGCCGGTCTCAAACTGGCCCGATACATCGACCACCAGAATGCTGACCCGCAGCGCCGACGTTGTGAAGGGGTTGTCCTTCAACACCGGGCTGGACTCGGAAACGGCGGCGTCTTCGGCAAAGTGGATGCGCGGCGCCGGCCCGGCGTTGACCGGGTTCACGCGCAGGCGCATGCGCCCTTCGTCACCAAAAAGCGACTCGGGGGAGATCTGGGCACCGGTGCGCTTCTTCTTGGGCATCTTGCTGACGTAGCCGTTGCCCAGGTCTTCCCACAGGCCGCGGTTGCAGGCGATGGTCTTGAGTGTGTCGAGCCCGC
>JANOUM010000459.1:0-14694 GCA_031416855.1 Rhodoferax sp.
TGCCATCGGTCACCATGCACAGGCGGTCGCCCGGCAACAACCGGACCTTGTGCACCCGGTATTCGAAATCATCGACCACACACAAGGGCGGGCCGCCGCCACCGGCCTGCGCAAGCACCTGCTGCAAAGTACCGTCCTGGCCCAGACGCCAGGGGCCGTCGTGCCCGGCATTGACCAGCTCGAGCTGCCCGGTCTCCACATCCAGCACACCTAGCAGCAGCGTGACAAACAGGGTTTCGACATTCTCGCGCGAGAGGTCGAGGTTGGCCGCCGACACGATCTCGGCCGGCCCGCCCTCCAGCCGGGTGGCAAAACTGCGCGCCAGCGCCTTGGTCACCGCCATGAACAGGCTTGCCGGAACACCCTTGCCCGAAACGTCACCAATCATGAAACACAAGTGGCGGCTGTCGACCATGAAGAAGTCGTACAGGTCGCCTCCAACCTCGCGCGCCGGCTCGATCAGGGCGTCGATCGCGAACCGCTGCTCACCCGGAAACGCCCGGGTCGCGTTGGGCAACGAGCCGAGCTGGATACGGCGGGCGGCCTCCATCTCGCCGGCCAGCCGCGCCGCTTGTTCGCGCAACTGCTGCTGCTCCTGCGCCAAACGGCGGTTGTCGCGCTCGACTTCCAGTGTTGAACTGGACACCAGACTGGCCAACAGGCTGGCGAAACCCACGCCCAGGCTGGCGCCGTCGAACAGCCAGCCGCGACTGTCGAACAACCAGAACCCGAGCGTCAGGAAGATCAGGCAGACGCTGCTCACCCACCAGCCCAGCCGCACGTGCCGCCGGCCGGTCGTGGCGCCTGGCCGGCGCAGGCCACTGGGTGCGGCCAGCACCATCAGCAGCCCCACGATCAGCAATGAAGCCAGTTCGACCCACTTCATCCACCAGGGCCGCAACAGCATCCGTCCGTCGAACATGCTCTCCAACAGCTGGCCCTGAACCTCGATGCCGGCCACACTCTCACGCAGCGGCGTCATGCGGCGGTCGTTCAGGCCGGAGCCTGTCAAACCGACCAGCACCAGCTTGTTGGTGATCGCGCCAGGCGCGACCTTGCCGGCCAGCAGTTCCACGGCGGATATGTTGCGATCAGCTTCGCCTTGGGCTTCCGGCGCGAAATGCAGCCAGATGTCGCCGCCGGCCTGGGTCGCGAACTCCTTGTCCGCCACGCGCACCGACCGGATGCCGCGGTCGTCCGCAAGCACGGTGATGGACTCGGCGTTGTATCCAACACGCAGCATTTCCATCGCCAGCGAAGGTGTAATCAGCGGGCCGATCGCCGCCACCAGCGGAATGCGACGGACAACGGTCGAATCATCAATGGACAGCAGCGCCTGCCCCTGCGCGGCAGCCTGCAACTGCGGCAGGCTGGACAGCACAAACGGGTAGCGCCTCAGGTAGGGCAAGGGGTCGACACCGTCGACCTGCACCGCACGCGTGCGCATGCCAGCACTGGTGGCCAGAGTCTCGGAAGGGAAACCGGCCGCCCCCAGCACCGAGGGCGACGTGCGCAAGGCCAGCGCCAGCACGTCATCATGGGTAGGCAGTCCGAGCAGACCATTGGCCAAGGCGTGGTGCGCAGGTCCGAGCCGGCGGGCGACCTGCTCCGGTGAGGTCTGGTCCGGCTCTGGCTTGTAGATGTCCAATCCGATCGCAGCTGGCCGGTGCCGCCCGATCGCATCGATCAGTTCGGCCAATTTGTTACGGGGCCAGGGCCACTGGCCGACGATCTTCAGGCTGTTCTCATCGATGCCGACGATGGCTACCGACTGCGCCACGCGTACCCGCGGAAACACGCGCTGGTAACTATCGAACAGAAACTGGCGCAAGGCCACCACCGGCGCCGAAACCGTAGCCGCCAATTGTTGCCGCAGGTCGCGCCGGTCGGCCGGGCCCGACGCACCATCGGCCAGCCAGACCACCGAGGCGTACAGCAGCAGGAACGCGACGGCGACCACCCGTCCGCGCTGGAACAGGAACGCCTTGCCGAACAGCGCGACCCAACGGCCCACGCGCTAGCCCCAGCCCGAGGCGCCGCGCCGTGTCACAGGGTCAACTCGAGACCGTCCCAGGCCGACAGGACTTCGAGTTCGTGGCCGTCACGCGTGATCTGCTCGAAACGGCGGGTCTCCTGCAGCACGCGCTCGATTTGTGCGTCGGAATACGCCGGTTCGTGGTGGAACATCGCCAGCGTGCGCACCCGCGCTGCCTGGCACAGTTCGACCGCCACGATGTTGCTGGAGTGCCCCCAGTCGGCCTTGACAGAGATCGCGTCGGCCAGGGAATACATGGCGTCGAAGATAACCATATCGGCACGGTCGAAAAAACGGATGAAACCGGCCCGCTCCTGCTCATCCTCCAGCCGGTGTTCGGAATCGGTGGTGTACACCAGACTCTTGCCGCCGCGCTCGAAGCGCCAGCCATAGGAGTCGCCGGCGTGTCGCTGCGCGTGCGCGGTGACTGTCGTACCCGCAATCGTGGCCGGTTCACCCGGACGCATCACGTCGAATTCGATGGTGGCGGAAAACTGGTCGAAGCGCACCGGAAACGATGGTTCGTCCTGCTGCCGACGCAGCGCGAACTCCACGTGCGGGTGGCAGCTGTGGATCACGATCCGGTTGCCCGGGATGTAGACCGGCGTGAAAAACGGCAGGCCCATGATGTGGTCCCAGTGCACGTGAGACATGAACACATGGTAGGTCTGGGGCACCGCCGGGCCGAAACGTGCCAGCATGTGCTGCCCCAGGGGACGCACGCCGGTGCCAAGGTCGAGGATGACATGTTCGGGCGACCCGACGTCAAGCTGCACGCAGCTGGAATGCCCCCCAAAGGTGCCGGCCACCTCGAAGCCCAGGCCATCGACATAGGCCTCCATGTCCGCGTCGTTGTCAAGCCTGCGGCCGCGCGCACCTTGCAGGGCGGCAAGTATCTTGGCGCGGACATCGGGCGCTGTCAGCGACACCGGAATCGACCCGCGAGTGCCCCAGAACCGGACTTTCATGGTCGTACGTCAGACCGGCGAGACATGCGCCACGGCCGAAGCCACATCCGGAAAACCTTGCAGCACGAGATTGAAGTGGCTGACCTGGAACACCTCGGTAACGATCGGCGTCATGGCGGCCACCACGATCTGACCCTGCTGGACCTTCACCTGCTTGGCCGCCAGCAGCAACACCCGCAGGCCCACGCTGCTGATGTAGACAACCTGGGAGAAATCCAGCACCAGCGGCCATCCAGCCTTGGTGCATCCGCTCAAATGCGGTGCCAGGGCCGCTTCAAAAGCCTTGGCCTGCGCATGGTCGAGGCGCCCATGGACGTCCAGGACGCGTACCGAACCCAATTGACGTGGAGAGAGTTCCAAGGATGCCTCGCAACGATGCTGTTGAAGCCGAGTATAGCCACGGTGGCACGGTGCTACACCTGCCATCAGATCGCAAAATCACGCTGCGGGCTGGCGGCTGTGAGCTGTGCCGGATATAGTTCCGGCTCCACCATTGCACCGCGCCCCCACATGAAAACAAAAGCTGCCGTCGCCTGGAAATCCGGCGCCCCACTGACCATCGAGACGGTTGACCTCGAGGGCCCGCGCTTCGGCGAAGTCCTGGTCGAGATCAAGGCCACCGGAATCTGCCACACCGACTATTACACCCTCTCCGGTGCGGACCCCGAAGGCATCTTCCCCGCCATCCTTGGTCACGAGGGCGCCGGCGTGGTGGTCGACATCGGCCCGGGCGTGACCGGTCTGCGCAAGGGCGACCATGTGATTCCGCTCTACACGCCGGAGTGCCGGCAATGCAAGTTCTGCCTGTCCCGCAAGACCAACCTGTGCCAATTGATCCGGGGTACCCAGGGCAAGGGGCTGATGCCAGATGCGAGCAGCCGTTTCAGCCTGGACGGCAAACCGATTCTGCATTACATGGGCACCTCCACCTTCAGCAACTACACCGTGTTGCCCGAGATCGCCCTGGCCAAGATCCGCGACGACGCACCGTTCGACAAGGTCTGCTACATCGGCTGTGGTGTCACCACCGGCATCGGCGCGGTGCTGTTCACGGCCAAGGTCGAAGCCGGGGCGAATGTGGTGGTGTTCGGGCTCGGCGGCATCGGCCTCAACGTGATCCAGGGCGCCCGGATGGTGGGTGCCGACAAGATAATCGGCATCGACATCAATCCGGCACGCGAGCAGATGGCGCGCAAGTTCGGCATGACGCATTTCATCAATCCCAAGGAACTTGAGGCCAGCGGCGGCAATGTCGTGGACCGCATCGTCCAGTTGACCGATGGCGGGGCCGACTACAGTTTCGAATGCATCGGCAATACCCAGGTCATGCGCCAGGCGCTGGAATGCACCCACAAGGGATGGGGACGCAGCATCATCATCGGCGTGGCGCAAGCCGGAGCCGAGATCAGCACGCGCCCGTTTCAGTTGGTGACCGGCCGCAAATGGGAAGGTTCGGCCTTTGGCGGCGCGCGCGGCCGCACCGATGTGCCGCGCATCGTCGACTGGTACATGGAGGGCAAGATCAACATCGATGACCTGATCACCCACACCATGCCCCTGGAGGATATCAACCGGGGGTTTGACCTGATGAAACGCGGCGAGTCGATCCGCGGGGTGGTGCTGTACTGAGCGGCACAACGCCTGAGTGCGACCGCAGCCCTGGTGCCCGGCTGCGCAGTACTGTCAGTGCGTGCGTTGCGGGCCGGGCCCGCGACCGGCGATATGCCGAAAGGTAATGCGGCCCTTGCTCAGGTCGTAGGGCGACAGCTCGATGGACACCTTGTCACCGGCGATGATGCGGATGTGGTGCTTGCGCATCTTGCCGCCGGTATAGGCCACCAATTGGTGCCCGTTGTCCAGCGTGACGCGAAAACGCGAATCGGGAAGCACCTCGGTGATCAACCCACTCATTTCAATCAGTTCTTCTTTGGCCATGGCCGTTTCTCCAGTGGGTGTGCGTTGTCCAGGGGGAACTGCGGCCAGCGCGTCACGCGGATCTGGGGGAACCGGACAAGCCCGCCCACCCCTACAGAAACGCGACACAGCCGCGACACAGCCGCTTATCGCAAGCTCATGCAAGCTCATGCAAGCTCATTGATGCCCTGCGTGGTATCAGCTGCGCCAAGCACCACCGATACGTCAATCGCGGATTATAGGGTCCCGGGCGTTCCCTGAGCACCCCCGTCAGGCCATGACATCGCGGTACGGCGAGTCCGCGGATGGCCTGTCTCCTTGGGGAACCGGCTTGCCGCGCTGCTCTGGTAGCCTACGCCATGCGCATCGACTCAGAGGCTGAAAGTTTTTTTGGGCGGGTCCGAGCCGCGCACCAGAAGGCGCCCGATCCAGGCGCAAAACACAGCCATATCCCGAGTTATGGCAAGCATTTGGCGAGCATTTGCAACAACGAGCGGGTGCCTTATCGCATCATGAGCGGGCAGGATCGAAAGACTCTCGGCCTCTCAGGGGGTCCGCCACTTTTTCAGCGAGTACATGACCTTGGAATTGAACACCGACACCGTCACCACGCCGCCGCGGCCGGCTGCCACAGTGGTCATGCTGCGCGACGCCGGCGAGGGCGTCGAGGTGTTCCTGCTCAAACGCCATGGCCTGTCGGATGTACTGGGCGGTGCCTATGTATTCCCCGGCGGCAAGGTGGACACGCGCGATGCCGAACTCGACATGCAGCGGCATCTGGACCGCGACCCTGCCCGGCTGCATGGCGAGCTCGGCGAACCGGATTTGGACCTTGTCACCGCAGCCAGCCTGTACGTGGCGGCCATTCGCGAGGCGTTCGAGGAATCCGGCATCCTGTTCGTCCAGGGCGCCAGCCCCGCCGTCGCGGCGAAGGCAGGCCAGCTTTTGCGCGAAGGCCTGTCGTTCGAAGAAGTACTGGCGCGCCTAGCGCTGCGACTGGACACTGCGAACGTGGTTCCGTGGTCGCGCTGGATCACGCCGAAACTGCCAACTGTCAGCAACAAGCGCTTCGACACCCGGTTTTTTGTGTCGACAATTCCCGGCGACCAGGTCGCACGACACGACAACCACGAGGCCACGGAAAGCACCTGGGCCACCCCGCGAGCGGCCCTGCAGCGGTACTGGAATGGCGACATCGAACTGGCGCCACCGCAGATCATGAGCCTGAGTTACCTATCGCATTTCCGCACTGTCGACCAGGTTCTGCGAACCGCGCGCAAGGCCCGACCGCCAGTGATTGCGCCAGAGCCGTTCCAGCACGAGGGGCTGCGGGTAATCTGTTATCCGGGCGACGCGCGGCACTCCGTGCCCCAGCGCGCGTTCCCTGGTCCGACCCGTCTGACCTACCGCAACAAGCGTTTCGAGCCAGCCGAGGGCTTCGAGTCGCTGTTCGACCGTGCGCCCGGTTTTTTCGGTGAAGACTGAACCGACCGGCTGGGCAGCAGGATTTGAGCACCTCCGGCAGCGCCACCACCGCAGCGGCGAACTGGTGTTGTCAACCCTGTGCACCATCTATGACTGGGCGGTGCCTCGGCGCTGCAGCCCGGCTCAGGCCGAGTAGTCGATCGGCCGGCTGTAGGTCGGATCCAAGTGCCATGCCCAGTAGGTCTGCACCAGTTGCTGGGTGATCGGGCCGGGAAGTCCGTTGCCGATGCAGCCCTGGTCGACCCTGGTCACCGGAAGCACCCCGCCGCCCGAGGTGGACAGGAACACTTCTTGCGCGCCGCGCAACGCTGGAGCCGGCAGTGCGCGCACCTGCACCGGCAGGCCCAGCGACGCTGCCATCTCCAGCACCGTGCGGCGGGACACGCCTTCCAGCATGCCCTCGCTGGGCGTCACGACCACGCCGTCGATCACGCAGAACACGTTGAAGCCCGGCCCCTCGACCACGTTGCCGGCCCCGTCGACCAGCAGCACGCTGTCTGCCCCCGCGTCCAGCGCACCGAAGAGCCCCATTGTGAGATCGTTCCAGTGGTAGTTCTTGGTGGTCGGATCGACCGAACGCGGCGAAATGCGCTGCACGTCACTGACTATCACATGCAGGCCGTTCGCCCGTTGCTCGGCGTTGGCCAGCCAGACGAAAGGCACGGCAAACGCGTAGAACTGGTTGACTGCCAGGCGCGGGTCCCGCGAGCCCCAGGGCGGCTTGCCACGAGTGCAGATCATCTCCACATACGACGCCCGCAGGCCACTCAAGCGCACACAGCGTGACAGGATGGCGGTGATCTGCTCGCGGTCAAGGCCCGGCTCGAGCCGCCAGCGCGCACAGCTTTGCAAGAAGCGGTCGAGGTGGGCGTCCAGCCGGAAATACGCGCCATCCCACACCGTGACGACATCATAGGTAGCGTCCGAACGCAGGAAACCCCAGTCCGTGATCGGGATCGCCGCATCTGCAATGGGGAGGTATTCGCCGCGCACACAGGCAACACCGTCGGAGTAGTTCGGGGAGTGGGTCATGGATCCGTACCAGGAAGCGTCGATGCGGAAATTATGCGCTACGTCATCTGCAAGCACCGGCTGGCTTCAATTTGTGAAAAAACGTGAATAGTGCCTTGGGTTCGTCATATCGGCTCCCTAAACTGGCTTTTCAGTTGACGCACTGGCCCATCGCCATCGAACGTGGAACCCGCACCATGAACCAGCCCGCCATCAAACTCCAGTCCGTTTCCAATCCTGGCCCCCGCAGGATGTTCAGGCCTGCATTGCCGCTCACTGCCGCAGTGCTCTGCACCATCTGGACGCTTGTCTGGTGGTTCGAGTTCAACCACTCCATCGCGCTGGCGATGTCACTGGCCACGCTGGTCATTGGCTTGATGGCACACGGCATCGCAGGCGCCCTGGCCTCACGCCAAACCGAACACAAGCCCACCGCCGCCACGGGGCGCAACACCGGCGACCACCTGGACGGCCGCCGCTACGAAGACGCCGTCAACAACCCCCAGTTTTCCGCGCAACTGAACGGCCGCAGATGGACACTGGACGTGTTTGAGGCGATTGATGCGCAGCGCTTCGCCGCAGTTTGCGAGACCTGGTTTGCGTGGGCCGGCTTTGATACCCGGTCGGAAGCCCATCGCACCGACGAGGGCGTGGACATCTGGCTGCATGCGGCAAAGATGCCCGGGCCGGTTGCGATCGTCCGGTGCAAGCACCGGCTTAACAAGCCAGTCGGCTTGCAGGAGATGAAGGACTTCATGGGTGTGATGGCCTCCTGCAGTTCGGTGCACGGCACCTACACGACCACCTCCACCTACACCCCCGAAGCGCTCCAGTTCGCCAAAGAAAACGGCATCGATGCGGTGGACGGCCGCGGCCTGTTGCGCCGGATCCAGACACGCACCCGGCAACGGCAACAGGCCCTGCTCGCAGTGGCCTTCAACCGCCCACACTGACTGGCGCGCCGGTCCGGGCTGCCGCTCGGCGGTTCGGCCCAGGTGCAGCCGGTGCGCTAGGATGCTGGTGGACCTGTTTCAGTACACCCACCAGAATCCAAGGAGCACCAGCATGACCATCAGCGTCTCGATCGATCTCGGCTACGAGTTTGCAGTCAAGGCCCCCGTCAGCGAGGTTTTTGCGCTGCTTTCGGATGTGCCGGCGTCTGCCAGCCACTTTCCGAAAGTTGACAAGCTGGTCGATCTGGGCGCCAACACCTACCGCTGGGAAATGAGCAAGATCGGTGTTGCCCAAATCAAGCTCCAGACGATCTACGCCAGCAAATACGTGTCCGACAAGGCCAAGGGCACAGTGGTGTGGACACCTGTCAAGGGCGAAGGCAATGCATTGGTCTCCGGCGATTGGAAGATCACCGACAAAAAGAAATCGACCCACCTCGTGTTGTCGATCCAGGGCGAATTGACGATCCCCCTGCCCGGTCTGATGAAGATGGTTGTTGCTCCGGTCGTCGAGTCCGAGTTCGAAAAAATGGTCGAGCAATACATCGACAACCTGGCCCGGCACTTCGGCGGCGAGGCCTGACCGGTCGGTCGGCCGGCACTACAGCTTGCGCTGGAGGCGGATCTGCTCCACGCGCACCCCCAGCACCGGGGTCGTTCGGGCGGTCGACATGACCCGCTTGAACCCGGCCAGTTCCAGGAACCGCAGTGCGCGGGTTGCCGACAGTTCGGCCCACACCGACACCTCGGCGCATCCTTCCTCGACCAGGCCGTCACGCGCTGCGTCCCACAGTGCCAGGCCGGCACCCATGCCCCAATGCGACGGCGCGACCTGCAGCGTCCAGAGTTCGCCCACGGTCGGCGCGGTGCCGGCGTCGCGGCAGCGGTCGAAGCCGGCCACACCGACCACCACATCGACATCACAGGCCACCAGCAGTTGCGGCTCGGCGAATTCAATCGCCTCACGCCAGTGCGCCTCTTGCATGTCCAGATTCTTGACGCCGGCCATGGCCCCCGGCGCCGCATGCAAGCCGGCGGCACGGCTTGCACTGACATGGATCGACGTTATGGCTGCGGCATCCGGGCGCGCCGCGGATCGAACGGTGAAGCTGGTCATGGTGGTCTGTCGGTCGGTAAAGCTGGTGCCAAGCAGGCCATTGTCGCCTGCCCGCCAAATCGCCCGGCGTCAGTTGAGTCCTGCCCGCGCTGCAGACATAATGCGAATTCGCCCATCTGAACCCGACCCATACCCGCCCACCATGAACCCCACCAAACCACTGCTTACCGCGCTGGCGGCCGTTGTACTGCTCGGCTGCTCCGGCATGCCTTCTGGAGGCCCGGACAGGGACAAGACCTACCGCCTGACGATCTTGCATACCAACGACCACCACGGCCGGTTCTGGAAGAACGGCGACGGCGAATACGGCATGGCGGCGCGCAAGACGCTGATCGACCAGATCAGGGCCGAGGTACGCCAGGCCGGTGGGCAAAGCCTGCTACTGGACGGCGGTGACGTCAACACCGGTGTTCCCGAATCCGACCTGCAGGATGCGGTGCCGGATTTCCGCGGCATGAACCTGCTCGGTTACGACGCCATGGCGGTCGGCAATCACGAGTTCGACAAGCCGCTCAACATCCTGCGCATGCAGCGCGATCTGGCCAAGTTCCCGATGCTGGCGGCGAACATCTACGACAGCGGCAGGCGGATGTTCGAGCCCTACAAGGTCTTCAACGTCGGCGGTCTGCGGGTCGGTGTGATGGGGCTGACTACGGAAGACACGTTCAAGATGGTGAGCCCGGACAACATCAAGAACATCGAGTTCCGCAGCGTCATTGCCGAGGCCCGCAAGGTGGTGCCGGAATTGCGTTCCAAGGCAGACATCGTGATCGCCGCCACGCACATGGGGCATTACGAGAACGGCAACCGTGGCACGCAGGCCGAGGGTGACGTCGAAATGGCACGGGCGGTCCAGGGCATCGACCTGGTGGTGGGTGGCCATACCCAGAATCCGGCCTGCATGAAGGCCGAGAACGTGGTCGACCGCGAATACGTCCCGGGAGCCGAATGCCGTCCGGACCGGCAGAACGGCACCTGGATCGTGCAAGCCCACGAGTGGGGCAAGTACGTCGGCCGCGCAGATTTCGAATACCGCAACGGCGAGTTCAAGCTGATCAAATATGCCTTGATCCCGGTGAACCTGAAAAAGTCGGTCAGGGGTGCCGACGGCAAGACCACCATGGTCCACTACACCAGCGAGATTGCGGAGAACAAGGAAATGCTCGATCTGCTCAAGCCGTTCCAGGAGTTCGGCCAGGAGAAACTGAACATCGAGATCGGTTCCACCGATGGCCGGCTGGAAGGAGACCGATCGGTGGTGCGCGCCAAGCCGGCGCCCATGGGCGTGCTGATCGGGCGCGCGCTGATCGACAAGACCAAGGCCGACTTCGCGGTGGTCAACGCCGGCGGTGTTCGCGACTCGTTCGCCGCCGGCAAACTCACCTACAAGGACGTGCTCAAGGTGCAACCCTTTGGCAACACCACGGTCACGGTGGACCTGACAGGCGCCGAAGTGATGGCCTACTTGAATGCCGTGGCCAAGATGAGCGTTGGCTCGGGCGCATTCGCGCAGTTTGCGGGGATCGACCTGGTCATTACCGGCGGCACCGTGAGCAGCGCGGCGATCAGGGGCGCGTCGGTCGACCCGTCGCGGACCTACCGCATGGTGATCAACAACTTCATTGCCGCAGGGGGGGACGGTTACCCCAGGCTGACCGGGCACAAGAGTTTCGTGGATACCGGTTTTGTGGATGCCGACCTGCTGCGCGCCTACATTACCGCGAAAAGTCCGCTGAAGGCGGCGGACTACCAACCCGGTGACGTGGTCGTCCGCAAGTAGCGCGCGCCACCTTTTCGAATCAATCAGGAGCACACCATGGCCAAAGGTCAGCAAAAGAGCAGCAAGGAATCAAAGAAGCCCAAGAAGGACTCCGCACCCCCGAAGCCGGTCTCGCCCGACGCAGTGCGCCCCACCATCGTCACGGTCGTGCCTATCCGCGGCAAGCTCAAGAAATAGGCCGAGGCATGCACGCATGCGACGGGGCGGTCCGGGCCCGGTTCCGGCCACCGGACCCGGGTCTGGCCTGAGGCGATGGGCAAGTCAACGCACCGCCGCAAGCCGGGGCAGATTTTTCGCAACGTCGCCGCCCTGGTGGAGGGTGACGATGCGCTGCCTTCGGTGATCGAGCAGGGGTACGCATTGCCCCAGATGATCGAGGACCTGCGCAAGTACCAGGCCGAACTTGAAATCCAGAACAAGGCGCTGCGCTTCAGCCAGCGTGCTGCAGAGGGCGCCTCCGAACGCTTCCTGACACTGTTCTCCAGCGTTCCACTGGCGCTGATGGTGGTGGACGAGCATGGCATGGTGCTCGAGAGCAATGCCATGGCGTTGCGGTTGTTCCGCCCCCAGGAAACCGACCCGCCGCTCAACTTCCTGCTGCCGCTGGTCAGCAATGCCCACTCGGGGCGTGTAACGCAGGCGTTTGCAACGGCCAAAGCGCACGGCACCAGCGAATCGAGCGAGGTGATCTTCCTGGCGGGCTCCGCCGGCACCTTCGCCGGCGACCTGCATATTGCCCGCATCGACAATCCGCAGGACGAGTTGGCGAATTTCATCTGCGCGATCATCGACCAGGGCCCGCTGCTGGCCGAGCGACGCGCGCTGCAGGAGAGCGCAGCGGCGTTGCGCCGGCGCAATGAAGAGCTGCACCTGAGTGAAAACCGGCTGGCCGCGATCATCAACTCCTCGCTCGACGCGATCATCTGTGTCGGCGCCGGGCGCAACATCACGATCTTCAACCCCGCGGCGGCCGCGCTGTTCCAGTGTCCTCCGGCACAGGCGATGGGCAGCCCGTTGGAGCGTTTTCTGCCCGACGCGGTGCAGACCCTCGCCTATAACCAGCTCTCGACACATGCCCAGCTGGGCGAAATGGAAGGTCGCACCAGCGGAGGCAAGGCGCTGGCAGTCGAGGTGAGCGTGTCGTTCGAGCACCGGCTCGAGGGCGACATCATCACAGTCTTCGCGCGCGACCTGACGGCCCGCAAGAAGATAGAAACCCAGCGCAACGTGCTGGAGTCCCAATTGCGCGAGTCACAGAAGATGCAGGCCGTCGGCACCATGGCCGGCGGCATCGCCCACGACTTCAACAACATCCTGGGTGCCAACCTGGGCAACGTCGAACTCGCCAAGCAGGACACCGGCGAGCACTCGCCCGCGCTCACCAGCCTGTTCGAGATCGAGAAGGCCGGCCGACGGGCGCGTGACCTGGTGCGCCAGATCCTGACCTTCAGCCGCAACGAAACGCCCAAGCGCAGCGCTATCCACCTGGGAGAGGTGGTGCATGAAACCGCCCGCCTGCTCAAGGTCACGCTGCCGCACTCGATCGAGTTGCAGGTGCGCATCGATGCCCATGTGCCGGCGGTGATGGCCGATGCCACCCAGGTCGAGCAGGCCCTGCTGAACCTGTGCACCAACGCGATGCACGCGATCGGGAGCGAAAAGGGCGTCATCACCGTCAAGCTTGGCAGCACCTATTCCCAGTCGCTCAAGGAGGAGCGCCGCGACATCTCGCGCGGGCACCACGTAACGCTGTCGGTACGCGATACCGGCACCGGCATCTCGCCGGACACCATGGAGCGCATTTTCGAGCCCTTCTTCACCACCAAGCCGGTGGGCCAGGGAACCGGTTTGGGCCTGGCCGTCGTGCACGGGATCATGCGCACCCACCAGGGCTCGGTGGGCGTCAAGAGCACGCCCGGCAAGGGCAGCATCTTCACTCTGTACTTCCCGCCGGCGGAGGCTGCCGCGGTGGCGACCCAGATCGAAATCTCCTTCCCCAGCACCGTGCAAGGCATGGGCAAACATGTGATGTATGTCGACGATGACGAAGCGCTTGTGTTCCTGGTCGAGCGCGTGCTGACACGCAAGGGCTTCAAGGTCAGTTCCTTCACCGACCCGCACCTCGCCTCGGACGCCTTGCGCGCCCGCCCGCATGACTTCGACCTGCTCGTCACCGACTACAACATGCCGGGATTCTGCGGCGTCGACCTACTGCGCGTCGCGCGGGCCGTGCGGCCCGACCTGCCGGTCGCCCTGGCGTCCGGCTATGTGACGGCGGAGATCGAGCAACGCGCCCTCGAGGAGGGTGTGGGCGCGCTGATCCACAAGCCCAATGACGTCGAGGAGTTCTGCGACATCGTGCAGCAGCTTGTGCACGGCGGCAAGAGTGACGCCCACTGATCCGGACATCCTGCACGCCGACGACGTCTTGCTGGTCATCGACAAGCCTGCCGGCCTGCTTGCGGTGCCGGGGCGGGGACCGGGCAAACAGGATTGCCTGAGCGCCCGGGTCCAGCGCCTGTATGCCGATGCCCTGGTGGTGCATCGGCTCGACATGGCCACCTCGGGGCTGATGTTGATGGCACGCGGCAAGGCCGCGCAACAGGCACTGAACCGCGCTTTCGCGCAACGCGAGGTGCACAAGCGCTACCAGGCGGTCGTGCACGGCCATTTGCCGGCCCCGGCCGACCACTGGGGCAATATCGACCTTCCGATACTGCTCGATTGGCCCCGACGCCCAATGCGCATCATCGCGCAGGAATCGGGCAAACCCAGCGCGACGCGCTGGCGCGTGCTGGGGCATATCGGTCTGCGCAGTACCCGCGTCGAGCTGGAACCGGTCACCGGCCGCTCGCACCAGTTGCGCGTCCACATGCTGGCCATCGGCCACCCGATCCTGGGCGACCCGCTGTACTGCCTGGGGGACTCCGCGAGCGCATCGCCGCGCCTGCTGCTGCACGCCTGCGAGATCGCGCTGACACACCCCGCGAGCGGGAAACCACTGCGGTTTGCCAGCACGCCGGCGTTCTGACACTTGGTTTTCAGGCTGGTACGAGCAGCGGCAACACCAGTATCACCTCCCAGAGTTTCATGCTGTGTACCTCGACAAGTGGTTGAACAGGGCGCCATAGTGCCCGCGCCCGGAGGCTGGAGGCTGGAGGCTGGAGGCTGGAGGCTGGAGGCTTTCACCGCGGTATCGGCGTGTTTCGGATTGTTTCGGATTGTTTCGGATTGTTTCGATGTTTCGTGGCGACGGCGCCGCGCCCGGCAGGCGCTCCGTAAAATGAGGCCTCTTGTGTTTCATCCCGGGACCCGCCATGACCCTTCCGCCTTCCTCGTTCAGTCCGCGCCGGCGCATGATCGCCGCGATGGTTGCCGGCTCGGCGCTCTGGCCTGGCGAACACGCCCGTGCGCAGGCCGCGCGACGCCTG
>JANOUM010000460.1:0-1911 GCA_031416855.1 Rhodoferax sp.
ATGCTCTCTATGACCAGCGGAAAAAAATCTCGCTTACCCAGCACCCCACCCCGCCTCGATCTTGAAGATTTCGCCGGCAATCGCATTCGCCGGCTGCAGCAGATCGCAGTGGCGACATTCATGCAGGACGCTGAGGCTTCCGTCCTTACGCCCGTCCAGTTTGCCGTGCTCTACACCCTTGCAGGCAAGTCCGGCATTGATCAGAAGACATTGGCGAGATCGGTCGGCTTTGACACCTCCACCATTGGAAGTGTTATTGATCGGCTTGAAAGCCGAGGCCTTCTGGCACGCAGCTTCTTGGCAGAAGATCGTCGCGTGCGCCTGCTCAATCTGACCAAAGAGGGGGCGGTCCTTATTGAGCGCGTCACGCCTTCGGTCGTACGCGCCCAAGCGCGCATTCTGGAACCATTGACCAGAGCGCAAAGCCAGGAGTTCATGAAGTTGGTCGCGCTGGTTATCGCTCATCATGAGGTAGGTGCCACAGCGGTCGACTAATTCCAATGAGCTTTCAACATGAGTCTAACTATGGCATATTCTGCGCTATTGAAGCTAACTGGAGCCTGCCATGGCGAGACCACGTTTGTTGGACGAAAAGCTTGTCGAGCATGCCAAGCGATTGGCTGCACAGGCGCAGACGGTCGAGGATTTGCGTTGTGCTCAGGCGGTGCTGTTGCCGGCGATGTTGGGCGCGACGCTAGAGCAGACGGCCACGGCTCTTGGTGTCGGTCGCGCGACGGTGGGGCGCTGTCAGGCCAAGGTGCGCAAGCGCTTGACACATCCGGCGCAGCTAGATCCAGCATGGGGCGGTCGTCGGCGGGCGGCGATGAGCGTCGAGGAGGAGTGCGAGTTCCTGCAGCCATGGGCGGAGTCGGCGGCCGATGGCGGCATGCTGATTGTGGCGCCGCTGCGCGCGGCATTGGCTCAAAGGCTGGGGCGTGCGGTCACACATTCGGTCGTCTATCGACTGCTGGCGCGTCACGGTTGGCGCAAGGTGGCGCCCGACACGCGGCACCCCAAGAGCGACCCACTGACGCAGGAGCAATGGAAAAAAAACTCCCCGATGTCCTGGCAACCCTCCTCGATCCCGAGGCAGTCCGTGGGCGACGTGTCCGCCTGATGTTCCAGGACGAGGCCCGATTCGGACGCATGGTGCGCATTCGCCGCTGTTGGGCTCAAAAGCCAGAGCGGCCCACCGTGTGCAACGGCTACGAAAGAGAGTTCCTCTACGTCTACGGTGCGGTCAGTCCGATGCAAGGGCAACTGGACTGGATGATTGCGGGCGAGATGAACACCGTGAGGATGAGCGAATTCCTCGCTCAGGTCAGCGCTGCCCATCGACGCGAGTTCATCATCATGGTCGTAGACGGCGCGAGTTCGCATGTGGCAAAGGACTTGGTAGTGCCGAAGAACGTGAGACTGCTCAGGCTACCGCCCTACGCGCCAGAACTCAACCCGCAGGAGCATGTCTGGGACGAACTGCGAGAGAAGGAATTTCCAAACCGCGTGTACTCCGACATGGTCAGCGTGCGTGCGCAACTCGAAGCCGGCCTACCCAAGCTTGCTGCCAATCGAAAAGCTCTTCGAAGTCTGACCGCTTGGCCTTGGATAAATAAGCTCATCTTGAACGCTCTCTAGAATAAGCAAAGCGGCGACATCGTATGCCCGCCACCACTTTGGGAAATATTCAAGAAGCAGGGGCGCCACCAGCAGATTCCACGCACTATTCCCTACAACCAGTCAATTGAAGATGCTGGTGGTCTGCGCCGCTGGGAAAACGAGGACGTTATGCCTCGGCCTGGTGACGCCTTACAAGAACTCCTTTTCTGCATCCGCTGGCGTGAGCCCGACTGGACTGACGAGCGCGGTCGCGAGCGGCGCGGCGATCTGGTTTACCGGGAACCGCGTGCACAC
>JANOUM010000461.1:0-10089 GCA_031416855.1 Rhodoferax sp.
GCCAGCGCCGCGCGTTGTTGGTCAAGTGTTTGTGCCATGTGTCTCCCCGATGTTGATGACTTCGATGTGGCCTTCCGCGGCCTTGGCCAGCCTGTCGTCGTTCGTCCAGAACTGATCACACCCGGCGTTTATGGCTGCTGCGAGGTGCAGGGCATCGGGTGTCTTTACCCGGTGCCGTACGCGCACCTCCATCAGCAGCAATTCGCTGATCGTGCAGGTAATCAAAGGCGCGCCGTTTGAGTCAAGCACACGCTTTTTGATACCTGGGTAGTACGGATCGATCCGTTCGACGAAATAAATCGTGGCGTTGGCATCAAGGTAGGTGCGCAGCATGTCACTCGCCCCAGCCATCACGCTCTTCGCGGATTTGCCGATCAACGTCCTCGGCCGTCCGACCGGTCGGGGGCTGTGCTTCAAGCCAGACGGTAAATTCCGCAATGTTGGCAAAGCGTGGTTTGGCAGGCGCGCCAATGGGTGACTGATCTGCAAACAACACCGTGATTTGCGCCTCGCCCACAGGTGCGTCGGGCGGCAACACCAGCGTAATCTGGTGTGACGGGGGCACGGTCTGGCGGAATTGATAGGCTTGCATGTTCAACCTTCTTTGGAGTTTGATGGAGCTGGTTGCACCACCACCAAGCCCCGCCCGGTGGTGGCATCGCCGCCGATTTGGAGCAACTTGCCACCGATGCCGGGTGTGTTGCCGTTTCCTCCAGCGAATACCTGCTTCAACACCTCACCAGCCTGGAAAAGTGGAGCCGAATCGCCATTGCGGCTGTCCTTCTTGAAGCGTTCAATACTCGCCTGTGCCAAGCCAACCATCAAAGTCTCAGGCGGCAGGTTTTCTACATAAAACAGGCCGCCATCATCCGCGGTGCCAGACTCATCGTTGATGCGCACATGGGGCTCCACCACCATGGCGTGACGGGCGAAATGGCTGAAGTCGGTGTCGTTCAATACGACTAGGTCAGACTTCAGTTTGTTGGCGAAAAAACTGTTTGGCGCACCAGGCAACGCGTATCGAGCGATCCACTCGGCCATCGTGTCGACCCCAACGGAATCGACCTTGATGAACTCGAAAGCCTCCAGGACGAGTTGCTGGGCGGAACCCTTGGCTTGTAGCAAGGCATCAGTCGCGGTGGCGGCCATGTTTTCTGCAACGCTGGGCACGCTCCAATCAGGCGACAGACCGGCCTGGGTTGCCAGCCGCCGCAAACGCGCCAGCGCCAGCGGACTGGTCACATAGGCAAAACCGCCCTTGAGCGAACGGACGGGCAGCAACACCAGTTGCGCGTCGCTGAGCGACAACGCACCCGCGAAATCCGAAGCACTCGTGTCGGGGCCAAAAATTCGGTTGATGAGGCTGTTGGGTTTGCGGTCGTCGCCCTCTGCGCGTGGCCAGGCACGATTGAAATGGTGCCGCAAAGCGCCCTTCAACCCACTGCCCGCAAACATGGGGTGCCCGGTATGCACCTCTCGCTGAATCGGGCTGTCAATCGCACCAATGGCGCTGCCTGCGCCCATGTGGACAGGGCTGACGGCGTAGTAAAAAACAAGTTGTGTCGCTTCAAACATTGTGTGTCCTTCAGTCTCAAATCCAGGCGCCCAGCAAAGCCAGGTTGTAGCCTTCGGCGCGGCGCATTTTTTGTGTGGCGTCCATTGCGTCCAGATTCTCAGGCCAAAGCCCGCCTTGCACCCATGCGGCAAGCTTGCCGGCATCGCCCGCAAACTCGTCAAACCAATAGACACTGCCCGCTGGCGCAGCAGCTTGGGCGGGCTTGGGCTTCCAGCCATGCAAGTCCCAACCGCTGACGACTTCACGCCTGCCCATGGCTGCGCAGGCCAGGCGGGCCGTGAAACCCGCGCCCTGCAACTTGTAGAAACCGTCTTCATGCACCACAGCATCAGGTAACCAGCCCTGGCTGAACAGCGCCGGGCTTTGCAAAATCAGGCGGAACTTCTTGTTTGCGGCAATCTGGTCTGTCATGGGCCACTTGAACTCAACCCGCTGGTAAGTGGCGCTTCGCCCATCACCACCCAGGCGAAGGCTGCCATGGTCGGGCAATACTTCGGCCAAGCCCTCCATGCCGACCAGAAACCCAGTGCAGGCAAATGGGGAAGCCTTGCCTTCGTCGCCTTCACCGGGGCCAAACGCGTAGCCTTCGGTGGTGTAGATCAAGCCTTCTTCCGCAGTGCGTGAATCGGCATTCAATCCAATGCCAAGGCGTGGGTCGCGGCGGAACAAGTGGCCCGCCGTAGCTTGCGATGCATCACCTGGCAAATTGCCGGCCAGGTGATCCTGCAAACCGGTGCCCCGCAGATAAATGCCAGCGCTGGGCTTCTCCTGCTTGGCGCTGAAAAGAGTCGCCCGCATCGGCAGTTCTCCCGCACTTGCGATGCCAGCGGCGGCTGATCGGGGTATCAATGGCGCAAAAGCCTTGCCCAAAACGACTAGGTCCGCTGGCAGCGGCGACACTGCTTCGGGCACAGCTTGCCCATTTGCCCACCCAGCCAGCGACAACCACGAGACGCGGAAAGCCCCCGGCTGCGCATAAGTGCCCAGGCAGCGGTTTCGGGCTTCATCCACCAAGGGCTGGCCCGCCAAAAACTGTGTCATGTGCTCCGCGTTCTGACCCAAGATGGCCGAACGGAAAGCCCCGGCAAACAGCGATGGCGGCGGCGGCATTTGGGATACGCCATGTTCACCGCTGTCGCCAAAGGCAAGATTGCCACGAACGAACAGGCTGTCAGTGGGGCGAACGTAGAAATAGGTGGTGGCGCTCACTGGACTACCTTCGTTCTGCGCACTGCGGTGCTATTCGCCTTGGGAGCGGCCCGGCGGCTCATGCCACTGCTCCTGCTGCTTCGGCCGGGTCTTGCGTGGTGCTGGCTTCCTTTTTGGCAGCCTTTGCCTCTTTCGCCCGGTCCTTGAAGCTGCGCGCTTCGCGGGCGAAAAATTCGCTGGCTATCAGGAAATTCTCGACCGCAGTCCGCGGGTGTTCGGGTTGGATGACATCGCAGACGAAATCGACCACCTGTCTGGCCGTCGCCGCATCGCCGCTCTTGCGGTCAAACTGGTACGCCAGCGACGCGGTGATTTGCGCACGCCACACGGTGTCCGTGAGATCGGACGGGTTGTCGGTGAACCCGGCGAACCAAAGCTGCGCGTCATAAATGGCACCGCGTGAAAATGCGGTTTTTGCGAGCGCATCGGCCAGCCTTTTCATCAACGCCAGGGCGCTTTGCGAGGTGTTGGGTGTTTGGCCTGCCACGGGCCACCACGGGCTGGTCACGCTCACCTCGCCCCCGCCACGCTTGAGCACGCGCAGGCAGAAGGCATCCCGGTTGATGTCTTGACTGCTGTTTTTGCCATGGGCGGTTTTCTTGGCCGTGGATTCAGCAGCCCGTAATTCACGCAACACGGCAGACAGGGGTGCCGAGTGATGCGCCACAACCGCACCCATCGAGGCCGTCGCTTTATCACCCATGAGGGTCATCAAACGGCCATCGAGAAGACCAAAGCCTTTGCTGAGCAGCAGCCTGTTTTGCCGGCCACTGCCACCTTTTTGCAGCAGGCCGATGTGGTCACCCAGGCCCATGTCTTCGTGCGGTGCAATGCCGCTATAGGCCAGGCGCAGCAACTGCATGCAGTCAAACAAGTCGTCCACAGCCACCAGGGCCAGCACATCGTCACCCCCCGCGTATAGAAGCTTGCCTTTGCAGCAGTCTTCCACCACATGGCGTGCCAGGCGCGTGGAAAAATCGTTCAACGCCTGAGAGATGGCGCCGTGCCGGCCGGGGGAGACCGGGCGCAGGGTGTTGAGGTAGGCGCTCAGGTTCGAATCGCGCTTTTCAAACATCTCCATTTCGGCGCGAATCTGGGTATGCCATGTTTCCCGGTATTGGAGCTTGAAGCGGTCTTCATTGCCCGCCAGCCAGCCGCCCATACGGTCGCCGTCCATCAGGATGAGCGCGTAATAGCGCTCGGGTTTGGCATCACCGAAAAGCACCTTCAATTGTTTTTGCATTTGCTCAGTGATGTTCAAGTCACCGTCCAATCGGTCCTGTTGCGCTTCGATCAGGCTGGGCAGGCGCTTGAGCGTATCGCGCTGCGCATCGGGCAGCTTGTTCAACTTGCGCATCAATGACTTGGGCAGGGAGACTGCATCGTGTTCGCCGCATGGCCCAGCCAGTACAGACAAGGCCGCCTGTTTCTCCATGGTCAATGGTTCTGACAGCAGTTTGTCCAGGGTGGTGGAGAGCGCCAAGGCATGGGTGCTGACCACAAAGCGCCCCACAACAACGCCAGTCAACTTTTTGACGCGCTCGGCAAACAGCGTGGGCCACAGGCGCTTCAAAGTGGCGATGGCGCCCAAGTGTTCGCCGGGTTTGACCCAGGTCTTTTTCTTGGCCGCAAGCTTGCCCCAAACGCTTTGCAAGCTGCGGTCTTTGCGATTCAGGCCGAGCAGGTTGCGGTCATGGGTCAGCCATTCGGCCTCACCCGTCAAGGTGCAGCGGTGGCCCTCTTCCAGCAGAGGCGCGAAGCCGCGGGTGGACTTGGCGGCGGCCAGGCTGCGCTCGGCCAGTTCGTAAACGGCGGGGTAGAGAACCCCCGCGTTGGGGTTGAAAGAGAACGCCAGATCCTTTAGCTTAAGCTCCTTGGTGATGATGTTCCACACCTTGGGATCGAATACGCCTTGCTGTTTCAAATCGGGGTGGATGGCATCCAGCGCCGCCGTCAATCGTTCGCGAGCAAGTTTTGCGTCCTTGTAATCGTCGCCCTTGCCAACGGGCCAAACTGCCGCTGCCCACTGCGCCTCGGGGAACCCTGCAAGCTGCTTGTTGACTTGCTCGCGCGCGCCGTCGTTGATGGGGATGCCTGCAGCCTCAAACACCTTTTCTGCAGCGCTCATGGCCCAGTGCTTGGCAGCGTGGCGAACGGCGGCTACCGCGCGTTCGGCCAGCAAAGCGGCTTGCCGCGACGGCACGATGGCCATGAATTTGTTGGGCAGGCTGGCGGCAAAAAGCGGGTTGGTGTCCGTGGTATTGGCCAACAGTTCTGAATCGATTCCGGCGAACAACTGCCTGAAGGCATCGCCACCCACCTCGCGGCCCATGAGCCATTCATCCACCACGGGCACACCACGCAAGGCGGGAAAGACAACCGCATCCGGGCCCAGATGGTTGACGATGGGCTTCATGGCCTCCCACACCAAGCTGGAGAGCAGGTGGGATCCGGCCCACAAATCGGATGTGGAACGGGCCTGCCCGATGAAACCTTGCACCGGGCCAAAACTCATCACCAGCAAGGCGGGTTCATCTGCGCCTTGTTCGTCGCCCACCAGCGCGGTGTGGATGGCACAGACGGTGTCGAGGTGCGACCAGATGCTGTGGTCAGGCACGCGTGAATCCGCGGGCAGCATTCGCCACAACTCACCCAGCTCGTGCGCATGCTTGCCAGCCTCTGGGCCGAAGCGCCAAAATGCGAGGAAGGTCTTGCGGTCGTCGTCCTCTTGAATGAGGCCTTGGAAGTGTGCCTGACTGCTGGTCTTGATTTCGTCGACACCGATGTCCAAACCGAGACTGGGCAGGTCGAGCCTTTCACCTGACAAGGGGTGAATCAGTTGGGCGTGTTTGCCAAAGTGAACGGCCTCGAATTTTGGGTATGGCTTGCCGTCGGCCTGTCTCGGCCAGTTGGGGCGGTCGGCTGCGGCGGCGAGATGGTCAGCACGGTGATCAAACTCCTTGCTGGAGATTTCGAGTTCGTTCCTGAGCACCCGCGACGTGCCGCCTTCATGCCCAACGGGGTCGCGCATCAGGACCAACTGCTTCTCAGCGGGGTCGTGCAACCAGGCGGCGAGTTTTTTGGTGTAGTCGGTCATAGCGTCAGCCCTTGCGGAGTCGTACTACTTGGCTGCCGAGGTGGGGCGTATTCAAAAATTGGTGAACTTGTGTCCATACGTTGACTTGATCTGCAATTGATGGAGGATTCATTTGCTGCCGTTCCTTGTCACAAAAGAAGTCACGTGGCATGGCCGCAGGAACATGGGCGATGACACCAAAGAACTTGCTTTCCTTGCTCGCAAGCACCTTGAAACGAATTTGACTTGCCAGTCTGGCGTTCGGAAGATCCTTCAAGGCGTGGTTGGTCACCGGGTATGCCAGCACATGCCGATCCATTACTTCTCGATGTGCGCCACCTTGGTTGTTGAAGCTGAACTGGGTGCGAAAGCCAATCTTCAAGGCAGCGAAGCGTTCAAGCACCTGCTCCCATTTGTCATAGCCGACAAATTGGGTTTTGCCGTCAACTTGCTTCTGCCCTAAGATAACTCGCCAAACCGCTGGCCGCCCGTCGGCGCACAGTCCCATGGAATGCGGCCATTCCCCAGCCAGACGGTCACCCAAGGCAGCGTTGATAGTCCGCAGAGACAGCAAACTTGCGAGCTTCGAGTCGCACAAGCCCTCAATGCCCAGGAGGCCTTCCCCTTCGAGCCTGACGGAGCCCCAAGCATTGCGCGAGCGCGAGCCGACGGCACCGAACCACGCAACAAGTTGCATGGCTTTCTTGATGTCGGCCAGGTCAGGTTCGGGGCATCGAACCCCAAATGTAAGCGGGGTTGCAGCTGGTGCAATAGCTTTGCGCATGCCATGTAGAGTGACTGGGCCAAACCCGAGGTAAACCGACGTGGCGATATCGATTGGTTTGCGGTCGCGATCCTTAACTTCTGGGTGAGGATGTCGCGCCATAGGTTGGAGGGAACTCATTGCTCCTACATCCCACGCCGACAACCGCAACCGAACCTGAGACCGGCTACTCCCCTCCCCATCCAGGGCGCTCCCAAATAACGCGTTCTCCGCAGCAAGAAGCTGCCTGTGGTCATACCCCACCGCGGGCGCCTTCACCACCCTCCACCACTGCCGCAGCAAGGCCTTGAACGGCGGCGTGCGCCATTGCGCCTGTTGCTCCGCGTTGCCCAAAAAAGCAGGTGTATTGAAGCTCACCTGGTAGGTCAATTCACGCATCGTCATCCAGTCCCCCTCAATCCGCCACACCAGCAGCAAAGCGTACCGCCTCCGGCACCAAACGCAACTGGTATTTGCGCGGCCGCTTGCCGCCGTCGTCAATCCAGTACGCAGTAGCCGCAGGGCCCAGCGCTGCAACCAGCCGCTTCTCCAGCTTCGACTTGCGCACCGAAAAATACTCGCCGTCCATGCCCTCACGCAGGGCGCGCTCGGTGCCTTCGATGTCGGCCAGCTTGCCGGTGATGGCACGGTATTCGCGCAGGTAACTCTCGGCCCAGGCGCGATCGCCGACACCTTTCGACGGCGCCTCCACCGCACCCAAGCCCAGCTTCAGGCGCCGGGCGAACACGGCGAGCAGTGCCAACTCGGCCGGCGGCAAAATCACATCCTGTCCACCGGCGTTGATGCGCTGACGTGCCAGGTCCAGCACCAGTTGCGGCGGGGCCAGGGCCGCACGCGCGGCAGCCACCGTGTCGTTAAAACTGGCCTGCCCGGACAACAAGGCCGTGGGCAGGCCATGGCGCAGGCTCACGAAAGGGATGTCGGCCAGCGTCACCTGTGCGGTGGCGGTGTCGGCCAATTGCCCGTCGCGGGTTTGCAGCACGCGGCTGTAGGGCGTGGGGTAGAAAAATTCGTAGCTCGATTCGAACGGTTCACTCACCAGCACATGGCTCAGGCGGTCTTGCGGCCGGCCGTACAGCGACAGTGCGTAACCCAGATAGAAGCCCATCGTCTTGCGCCCACCCGCGATGGAAGCATGCAGCGCGCAATGCGGGTCCGCCGTGATGCTGCGCACCTGGGCGGTGATGAAGTCGGCAGCGGCCTGGTTGTCCTGCGGGCTGCGGATGTCGTCCAGCGGCTGGCCCTGGGCGCCACGCACCACATGGATGTGGCTGCGATCGAACCGCACGCCGGGCAGGTGGTAATCGGCACACAGTCGGTGGAACCAGCCCAGGTCGTCGCTGAGCAGGGAGAGTTCGGCCCGGCGCGCACCCTCGGCACTGGTGATCAGGTGCACTTCGGTGGGGACGAATGGCGCGTGTTCCTCGGCTGCCAATGCGTACAGGGTTTCGGTGACCACCTGTGGCGTCAGGCCGCTGACCGCCAGCAGAACGCGCCGCGAGAAAGCCGACGGTTCCGACGTGGCCGGCAAACTGGTGGGAGCATGTTGGTTCATGCCGATCAGTGTAGGACTCACCATGGCACCGGCCGCCGTGTGGCAAGCTTGCCACTGTCAAAGACAGCTGCTCCATACCGCTGCTGCGCCTGTGCCCTACGGCTGCACACCCGAAACCCTCCCGCCACGCCCGATTGCGGATGCAATTTGCAGACGCCAGGCCAGGCTGCCAGCAGGACCAGGCGCCGGGCCGCCCCCAGGCGGTGCGGCCCGGCAACATCGTAGGCGGCAAGAAACAGGTCCCGGTGGGCCATCAGCGGCCGGCCACGAGGGTGGCGTTGTGGAAGATGGCGCGATGCTGGCCACAGCGGGCGCTGCCATCCGTTGTAGCAAGCTTGCGGCGGGGCGCGCTTATGCCACCAGCGGCTGGTGATCGGTCCTGCTCGTCAAGGGATTGCCATGGCGCAGCACCAGGTCGCGCAAGGCGTCGGGCAGGTCCCGGGCGTCGCTGAGGTCCACGCGCCACGGCAGCGCGCTCTCTTCAAAGTCTGCGCGCAAGTGTGCCATTGCGAGGTCGTCGGCCGGGCGCAGGCCCCATAACGCGATGTCAAGATCCGAGTATTTTTTGGGCGTGCCGCCAGCCGGCCACAGACTGACGCGTGAGCCGAAGGCGGTTGCTGTGCAGTGTGGCAATCGACGTCGGATCAGATCAAGCACCAGCGTGAGGTGGCGATCCGGTACGTCAAGCATTGGTGGTGCCGAGGGCTTCGAGGCGGGCAAGCAAGCCTGCTGCCTGATCCGCAAAAGAGGGAATGATCGCGGCCACCTCAGCCGCCTTTGCCGCGTTGTAGGTGTGCGACGTGATGATTCGCTTGTCCCGGAACACCATCCAAGCGTCCACATCGGGTAACAAGCCACGCTCGGCGCCGGTTCGCATAAGGTCACGGAAACTCATGGCGGCCACGCTGTGGGCATCGGGCAAATCAATCTCAAGCCGGCGCTTGAGCATCTTCCAGCTCAGCTCAAAGCTGTACTCGAACCGCTGAATGCAGGCGTCGCGCAACTCCTCGTCCTGCCCTTGCGACGCATCCCACCGCGCCAAGGCCCGACGCAGGGACGCCAATGCCAGTCGCAAAGAGCTCAGGTCGACGAGAGGTACCGGTGCTGCCATTGTGTGGTGCGGATATAGCCCCTATTGCTCTCGCCATTCTAAGGTTATGGAGCGGGCCAGACCCGATGTGGCGACGTCACGCTGCAGAAGCTGGCCGTCAAATCGCTCTTCCCGGCAGACGACTTCACGGCCGGGGCGCTAGGGTCCGGGGCCGGCGCGTGACGCCAGAAACGAGACCAGATCCCGCACCTCGACTATCGCGTCGGCATTGATCGGCCCGTACACATGCGGGAACAGTTGCGCCGCATCGGGCGGCGGCGCACCCGCCGCCACACGCAACGCGGCCGGTGGCTCCCAGCGCAGGTCGGCGCGCAGCCGCTGCGGCGCCACCACCAGCAGCACCAGCGCGGACTGCCCGGCGTAATACCGGTCCACGACACCCTGCACCTGGTGCGCCTGCGACAGGTGGATGAAACCCTCGGACTCCAGGCTGGGCGCGCGGTACTCGCCGCTGGCCAGGGCCGCGTCCGCCTGCGCGCGCGTGCAGACGTGCAAGATGCAGCCAGCCGGCGGCAGGGTCACTGCAGCGCCATGCCCAGGCGGCCCGGATACTTCTTCGGTCCTGGGCCATCCTACGGCCGGGCGCCGAAGGGCTGGTGTCACGCGCTGTACAACCACGGCACATCCAGCAGCCGCCCGCCCAGCGTCCGCAGCGCGGTGTCGCGCCCGAAACGCAGCAGCCCGGTGGAATGGAAGATCTGGCCGTTGCGGATCGCACGGGCCTGCACCCGTCGGTTGCGCTGCCAGCGCCGCCTGGCGTAGTGCTGCAAAACGCCGG
>JANOUM010000462.1:0-2184 GCA_031416855.1 Rhodoferax sp.
GGAACCCGGATCGACGGAGGCGCCGCCGGCAGATAGCCGATTCATCGTCCAGGTGGGCGCATTTTCGGATGCGGACAAGGTGCGCGAGGTACGACGCAAGGTGGAAGGACTCGGCCTCAAGACCTACACGCAGGTGGTGGAAACCAAGGAGGGCAGCCGCACCCGCGTGCGGGTGGGGCCGTTTACCGATAAGGCCGAGGCGACACGCATTGCGGAAAAAATCAGGAAACTGGGCGTGTCCGCGTCGATTCTGAGCCTGTAGCCGGGCGCTGGACCACCATGGCCAACCTCGACTGGATTTTTGTCGGCATCCTGTGCGTTTCGACGCTGGTTGGCGCGTGGCGTGGGCTGGTATATGAAGTGCTGTCACTGGTCGTCTGGGCGGCTGCCTTTGTGTTGGCGCAATTGTTTGCGCCGCAGGTGGCCGAGATGCTGCCCATGGCAGGGGCCTCGGAAGTGGTGCGTTACGGCGCCGCATTTGCGCTGGTGTTCGTCGCAGCGGTATTTGCCGGCACGCTGCTGACCTGGCTGGTTAGCAAGCTGTTCCAGGTCACGGGCCTGCGCCCGGCGGATCGCGCACTGGGCGCGGTATTCGGCCTGATGCGCGGGCTGGTGGTGCTGATGGCGTTGGTGGTTTTGGTCACGATGACGCCCCTGAAGTTGCAGCCCTGGTGGGCCGACTCGACGACCGCGCCCTGGGTGTTGGTGGCAGTCAAGGGCCTGAAGCCGGTACTGCCGCCGGAGTTTGGAAGGCACCTGCCGTGAACTGGCGGGCCCGATACACAGGACTGCCCCGAGCGCGGCCCTGAACTGGACGAAACTATGTGCGGAATTGTTGGCGTTGTCAGTGACGCTCCGGTCAACCAGCTAATTTACGACGCCTTGTTGCTGTTGCAGCATCGCGGCCAGGATGCCGCCGGCATCGTCACTCAGCAAGAGCGCAAGTTCTACATGCACAAGGCCAAGGGCCTGGTTCGCGACGTATTTCGCACCCGCAACATGCGCGCCCTGCCGGGCAACTGCGGCCTGGGGCAGGTGCGGTACCCGACCGCCGGCAACGCTTACAGCGAGGAGGAGGCGCAGCCTTTCTACGTCAACGCGCCGTTCGGCATCGTGCTGGTGCACAACGGCAACCTTACCAACGCGCAGGCGCTCAAGGCCGAACTCTTCAGCACCGACCATCGGCACATCAACACCGAGAGCGACTCTGAAGTCCTGCTCAATGTGCTGGCGCACGAGGTCGAGTGCACCACCCGTGGCCTGCCCCTGCAGCCGGCCGATGTGTTTGCGGCGGTCCGCAATGTGCACCGCCGCGTGCGCGGCTCCTACGCGGTGATCGCGCTGATTGCCGGCCACGGTGTGCTGGCGTTTCGCGACCCGTACGGCATCCGGCCCCTGTGCCTGGGACGCGGGCCGGGCACCACCGTCGTGGCCAGCGAATCGGTGGCGCTGGAGGGCACGTCGCACGAGTTCGTGCGCGACATCGCTCCGGGCGAGGCGGTGTTCATCGACCTGCGGGGCAAGGTCCACCAGGCGCAGTGCGCCGAACGCGCGGTGTTGATGCCCTGCATCTTCGAGTTCGTCTACCTGGCGCGACCCGATTCGATCATGGACGGCATCTCGGTCTACCAGGCGCGCCTGAACCTCGGCGAGACGCTTGCCTAGCGCGTGATCTCCACCGTGCCGCCGAACGAGATCGACGTGGTGATCCCGATCCCGGAGTCGAGCCGGCCCAGCGCCATGCAGCTGGCGCACCTGCTGGGCATTCCGTACCGCGAAGGTTTCGTCAAGAACCGGTACGTCGGGCGCACCTTCATCATGCCGGGGCATGCGGTGCGCAAGAAGTCGGTGCGCCAGAAGCTCAACACGATCGTCAGCGAGTTCAAGGGCCGCAACGTGCTGCTGGTCGACGACTCGATCGTGCGCGGCACCACCAGCCGCGAGATCGTGCAGATGGCTCGCGACGCCGGCGCCCGCAGGGTCTACCTGGCCAGCGCGGCGCCGCCGGTGCGTTATCCGAACGTGTACGGCATCGACATGCCGACGTCGACCGAGCTCGTGGCGCATGACCGCACGATCGAGGAGATCCGCCAGATCATCGGCTGCGATGCGCTGATCTACCAGGAAGTCGACGGCATGAAGAAGGCGATCGGCTCGTTGAATCCCGGGCTCGCCGGCTTCGAT
>JANOUM010000463.1:0-1704 GCA_031416855.1 Rhodoferax sp.
CGACGTGATGCACAGCTTTGAAGTGCTGGCCGGGCTGGAAGCGATGTCGGGCGAACTGGCGGCCGAACGCGCCAGCGACGCCGAGCGCACCGAGATCCGCGCCATGCATTTCGAGATGATGGCCAGCTTTGCGCGCCGCGACCTGTCGGCCTACTACCGCCTGAACGCCGCGATCCATAGCGCCATCAACGCTGCGGCGCGCAACCCCGTTTTGGCGGCCACTTACGCGCGCATCAACGCCCGTGTGCAGTCGTTGCGCTTTCGAACCAACCAGAACGAGAAGAAGTGGAGGGTAGCGATGCACGAACACGAGCAGATGGTGCAGGCGCTGGACGCCCGCGATGCGCCGGCCTTGCGCGCGCTGCTCATCAAGCACCTGCTGCACAAGCGCGACACCGTGCTGGACCTGCTGCGCGCGGGTGAGATCTACCCCGCGAAGCAGGCCGCGCGCTGAGCCGCAGCTTTTGAGAGAAGCCACCCGATGCTGATCGACTCCACACAAAAACTGCACCCCGCCGGCACCCGCCTGCCGCCCAACGAGGTTTGCGAAACACTGGCCCGCCAGCTGCGCAAAAACACGCGGGGCGAAGTGCTGTTCGATACCGCATCACGCGGTCGTTATGCTACCGACGCGTCGATTTACCAGATCATGCCCATTGGCGTGTTCGTGCCCACGGGCGAAGAAGACATCACCACGGCACTGGCCATTGCGCGTCAACTCAAGGTGCCTGTGCTGCCGCGCGGCGCTGGCACCAGCCAGTGCGGCCAGACGACGGGTGCGGCGCTGGTCATCGACCACAGCAAACATATGCGCAAGGTGTTGCTGGTGGACACCGCAAAACGGCTTGCCGTCGTGCAGCCCGGGCTGGTGCTGGACCCCCTGAATGCCGCGCTCAAACCCCACGGCCTGTGGTTTCCGGTTGACGTGTCGACCAGCGCGCAGGCCACGCTGGGTGGCATGGCGGGCAACAATTCCTGCGGCTCGCGCTCCATCGCCTACGGCAACATGGTGCACAACGTACTGGGTGTCAGCGCCTGGCTGGCCGATGGCAGCGCGCTCGACTTCGGGCCCGTGGCTGGGCTGTCGGGCCGCGCGGCCGCCATTGCCACCTTCGTGCGCCAGTTGGCCTTGCAGCACCGCGCTGAGATCGACGCGCACTGGCCCAAGGTGCTTCGCCGGGTGGGCGGCTACAACCTGGACATCTTCCACAACCAGAATGAAAAGCCCTACACCGCCGACGGCAGCGTCAACCTGGCGCACCTGCTGGTGGGCTCCGAAGGCACGCTGGCCTGCACCCGCAGCCTGACGCTGCAATTGAGTGAACTGCCACGTGGCAAGGTGCTGGGCGTGGTCAACTTCGCCAGCTTCCACAGCGCCATGGACGCGGCCCAGCACATCGTCAAGCTCGGGCCCACCGCAGTGGAGCTGGTGGACCGCATCATGCTGGACCTGAGTCTGCAGAATCCGGCCTTCAGGCCGACCATCGAGCAGGTGCTGCTGGGCAAACCGGCCGCGATCCTGCTGGTGGAGTTCGCGGGGAGCAGCCAGCCCCAACTGCTGGCGAAACTGAAGGCGCTCGAAGACACCCTGGGCGACCTGGGCCTGGCCGGCAGTGTGGTGCGGCTGAGCGACGACGCAGCGCAGAAGAAGCTGTGGGACGTGCGCAAGGCGGGCCTCAACATCATGATGAGCCTGAAGGGCGA
>JANOUM010000464.1:0-3418 GCA_031416855.1 Rhodoferax sp.
CTGGCCGAATCCGCCAGTCACAGGTCCGACTACGTGATGATGGGCAGCGGCTCCCAGGCCGTTCTCATGATGGACCCGCGCCGGGGCGAGGCGGCCGAGGCCACCAGCCCGCCACATTGACCTGGGGGCGGGGAGGACAAGGCGTCAATTATTTGAATTGCCGCGCATCTCCCCCGCTATCGGTCCGAGGGCGGTGGCCTACACTTTCCGCTCGGGTTGGTCCCTGCGGTGGTGGGGACTTCCGCAACCGGAAAGGCCCCCGTGACAGCGCAGGAGTTCGACTACATCGTTGTTGGTGCCGGATCCGCCGGCTGCGTGCTGGCTGACCGCCTGAGCGCCGACGGGCAGTCGACGGTGCTGGTGCTGGAAGCCGGCGAACACGACCGCCGCTTATGGATCAACCTGCCGATCGGTTATGGCAAGACCTTCTACGACGAACGCGTCAACTGGAAGTTCGAGTCGCAACCCGAGGCCGGGCTCCAGGGTCGCCGCATTTATTTTCCGCGCGGGCGGGTGGTGGGTGGCTCGAGTTCGATCAATGCGATGGTCTACTGCCGCGGCCTGCCGGGTGATTTCGACGACTGGGCACAGCTGGGCAATCCGGGCTGGGCCTGGAACGATGTGCAGCCGGTCTACCAGCGGTTCGAGCGTCCGGTGGATGCCGACGGGGTGGCCGGCCAGGGCGGCGCGTTGTTCGTCAGCGACGTGCGCAAACAACTGCACCCCGTGGAACGCCATTTCTTTGCTGCCGCGCAGCAGGCGGGTTTGCCGTTCACCGAGGACTTCAACGGGCCGCATCCGGAAGGCGTCGGCCGCTACCGCATCAACACCCGCCACGGCATGCGCTGGTCGGGTGCCGATGCGTTTTTGCGCCCGGCGCTGCGGCGCGGCCGGGTGCAGTTGCTCACCGGGGCGATGGCACACAAGCTGCTGTTCGAAGGCCGGCGCGCCGTGGGCGTGTCCTACGTGATGGGCGGCGCAACCCACAGCGCGCGCGCGCGCCGCGCCGTGGCGCTGAGCGCCGGCGCGATCCAGAGCCCGCAGCTGCTGCAGCTCTCGGGCGTGGGCCCGGGCGCCCTGCTGCAGCGACACGGCGTGCCGGTGCTGCTGGCGCAGGACCAGGTAGGGGCGAACCTGCAGGACCATCTGGCCATGAGTTATTACTACCAGGCCACCGAACCCACCTTGAACAATGTGCTGGGCACCCTGTGGGGCAAGGCGCGTGCGGGCCTGCAATATGTCACCACGCTGGGCGGCCCGTTGAGCATCAGTGTCAACCAGTGCGGCGGCTTCGTGCGCTCCGATCCGTCGCAGCCGCGGGCCGACATGCAGCTGTACTGCAACCCGATCACCTACACCCTGGCCGCGTCCAGGACCGGCACCCAGATCGTGCCGGACCGCTTTGCCGGTTTCATCCTGTGTTTCCAGCCCTGCCGTCCCCAAAGCCGGGGCCGGGTCGGCATCCGCAGCGCGCGGGCCCAGGACGCGCCGCTGATCGAACCGAACTACCTGACACACCCGGAAGACGTGGCCCAGGCACTGCGTGGGGCGCGTTTGGTACAGCGCCTGAGCCAGACCGCCGCCATGCGCGGGTTGATCCGTGAACCGATCGCCCCGTCGCTCCACGCCATGGACGACGCGGCCATGGTGGACGACTTCCGTGCCCGCGCCAGCACCTGTTACCACCCGGTCGGCTCCTGCGCCATGGGGCCCAGCCCCGAAACCTCGGTCGTGGACAGCCGGCTCAGGGTGCACGGCCTGGAAAATCTCTACGTGGTGGACGCCTCGGTGTTCCCCACCGTGACCTCCGGCAACACCCATGCCCCCACCACCATGGTCGCGCACAAGGGCGCCGATGCGATCCTGCGGGCACGAAGTGCCTGAGTGCGCCCCCCCTACTGAACGAGAAACACCATGAAACTCGAATCGATCAAGACCTACGTCGTCGGCAATCCGCCGCCGGGTTTCGGTGGGCGCTACTTTGTGTTCGTCAAGATCCGCACCGCCTGCGGCATCGAGGGTGTGGGCGAGGCCTATGCCGCCACCTTCAGCCCGCACATCATTGCGGCCATGGCCGAGGACCTGTTCGCGCGCGTCTTCGCCGGTGAGGATCCGATGCAGACCGAGACATTGTGGCGTCGCGCCTATGGCGAGGGTTTTTCGCTGCGCCCGGACATCTCGCTGATGGGCGTGCTGAGCGCGCTGGAGATGGCCTGCTGGGACATCACCGGCAAGGCGCTGGAGCAACCGGTCTACAAGTTGCTCGGCGGCCTGGTCAACCCGCGCCTGCGCTCCTACACCTACCTGTACCCGGACGAGAACGAGGACGCGTCCTTCTACGGCGATCCGGTGAAGTCGGCCGAACGCGCCGCGGTGTACGTGCAACAGGGCTTCACCGCCATCAAGTTCGACCCGGTCGGCGGGTATTCGGTGTTCGACCCGCGCCAGCCCACGCTGGAACGCATGGACATGTCCGAGCGCTTTTGCAAGCTCATCCGCGAGGCCGTGGGCGACAAGGCCGACATCCTGTTCGGCACCCATGGCCAGTACACCGTGTCGGGCGCCAAGCGCATGGCGCGCCGGCTGGAAAAGTACGACCCGCTGTGGTTCGAGGAGCCCACACCACCCGAGCGCCCGGAACTGATGGCCGAAGTGGCGCGCCACACCAGCATCCCCATCGCCACCGGAGAACGCCTGTGCACCAAATACGAGTTCGCCCGGGTGCTGGAGACCGGCGCCGCCAGCATCCTGCAGCCGGCACTGGGCCGCGTGGGTGGCATCCTCGAGTGCAAGAAGATCGCCGGCATGGCCGAGGCGCATTACGCGCAGATCGCGCCCCACCTGTACTGCGGGCCGATCGAGGCCGCCGCCAACATCCAGCTCGCCGCCAGCATCCCGAACTTCCTGATCCTGGAGAGCATCCAGCAGCTCGGCGGCTTCCACGCCAAGTTGCTCAAGACCAAGATCGAATGGGCCGACGGTTACGTCATCCCCAGCAAGGCGCCGGGCCTGGGTGTGGAGCTCAACGAAGAAGTTGCCCTGGCCCACCCCTACACCGGCAAGGGCCTGCACCTGGACATGGCGCAGCATCCGCTGGGTTATTACTGAGGTGTTGCGGGGGGTCAGGCCAGTATCCAGCGCGCCGCCTTTTCCGCCAGCATCAGTGTGGGCGCGTTGGTGTTGCCACTGGTGATGGTAGGCATCACGCCGGCATCCACCACCCGCAGGCCCCGGATGCCGCGCACCCGCAACTGCGGATCCACCACCGCCATCGGGTCATCGGCCCGCCCCATCTTGGTTGTACCCACCGGGTGGAAGATCGTGCTGGCGATGTCGCCGGCCAGCTTGGCCAGCTCCTCGTCGCTCTGGTACTGCGCCCCAGGCTTGAACTCCTGCGGCTGGAAGCGCGAGAAAGCTG
>JANOUM010000465.1:0-2655 GCA_031416855.1 Rhodoferax sp.
ATCACATGTACGCCCTCGCCGCTCTCGATATGGGTGTCGGAGTCGGCCAGCACATACAACACGCCGCCGCGCGCGCGCACTTCGTGCATGTTGCTCTTGAGTTTTTCCAGCAGGGTGTCGTTGGGTGCGACGGTGACCACCGGCATGGCGCTGGTGACCAGCGCCAGCGGGCCGTGTTTGAGTTCGCCGGCCGGGTAGGCCTCGGCGTGGATGTAGCTGATCTCCTTGAGTTTCAGCGCGCCTTCGAGCGCAATCGGGTAGTGCAGGCCGCGCCCCAGGAACAGGGCGTTCTCCATCTTCGCGAAGTCCTCCGCCCAGGCGATGATCTGCGGCTCCAGCGCCAGCACCGCCTGCAGCGCGGCCGGCAGGTGGCGCATCGCCTTGAGGTGCTCCTCTTCGGCCTCGGCGCTCAACCGCCCGCGGCCCTTGGCCAGTGCCAGCGTGAGCAGGAACAGGCCGGCCAGTTGCGCGGTGAAGGCCTTGGTGGATGCGACGCCGATCTCGATGCCGGCACGCGTGATGTAGGCCAGCGCGCATTCGCGCACCATGGCGCTGGTGGCCACGTTGCAGATCGTCAGGGTGTGGGTCATGCCCAGGCTCTGCGCGTGACGCAGCGCGGCCAGCGTGTCGGCGGTTTCGCCCGACTGGGTGATGGTGACCACCAGCGAGCGCGGGTTGGGCACCGAATCGCGGTAGCGGTATTCGCTGGCCACTTCCACCTGGGTCGGGATGCCGGCAATGCTCTCGAGCCAGTACTTGGCGGTGCACCCGCTGTAGTAGCTGGTGCCACAGGCCAGGATCAGCACCGAGTCGATGTCCTTGAACACATCGGCCGCCTGGTGCGTGCTGCCGTCGAACAGGTCAGCGACGATACCTTCCACCCCGGCCAGCGTGTCGCCGATGGCGCGCGGCTGCTCGAAGATCTCCTTTTGCATGTAGTGGCGATACGGGCCCAGCTCGGCGGCGCCGCTGTGTGCCTGCACCGTCCTGACCGGCCGCTGGGCAGGTGGCACCGCCTTGTGGTTCCTGTCGACCAGCCAGTACTTGCCCAGCTGCACATCGACCATATCGCCTTCGTCCAGGTAGACGATCTGGTCGGTCACGCCGGCGAGCGCCATCGCGTCGCTGGCCAGGAAATGCTCCTGCGTGTCCTTGCCCACACCCAGGATCAGCGGCGAGCCGGCGCGCGCGCCGATCAGGCGTTGCGGCTCGTCCTTGCAGAACACCGCGATGGCGTAGGCACCGTGCAGCTGGCCGAGCGCAGCCTTTACCGACTCGAAAATATCGCCGTCGTACAGGCTGTCGACCAGATGCGCGATCACCTCGGTGTCGGTCTGGCTCTGGAACACATACCCCTTGGCCTTGAGCATGGCGCGCAGCTGGTCGTGGTTTTCGATGATGCCGTTATGCACCAGCGCGACGCGGCCCGGGCGGTCGCAGGCGTCCGCGCCCGGGCCGTGGCTGAAATGCGGGTGGGCGTTGTGTACTGCCGGTGCACCATGGGTGGCCCAGCGGGTATGTGCGATGCCGGTGGTGCCTTCGAGCCGGGTTTCGGCTACCTGTTCGGCCAGTTCGGCCACCCGCGACGTGCTGCGTGCCCGCTGCAGAGCGCCGGCGTGTACGGCAACACCGCAGGAGTCGTAGCCTCGGTATTCAAGGCGTTGCAGGCCCTGCACCAGGATCGGAACGATGTTGCGGGTGGAAATTGCGCCAACGATGCCACACATAGAAGGTACTCCGGTTGTTTGAGCGGCGATGGTAATCCGGCACTGAAGAAATGAAACGCCCAATTTGTCACGTTTTTGGCTTCATATTTCATGTCCGTGTTGATAAGACCATTTATTTCACAGATGATCTAATAATGGAATCCATCACCATAGATGACATCGACCTCCGTTTACTCGACGCCCTGCAGCAGGATGCGAGCCTGAGCAACCTGGAGTTGGCCGCCCGTGTGCACACTTCGCCTCCCACCTGCCTGCGACGCGTCAAGCGCCTGCGGGATGCGGGCTTGATCGAACGCCAGGTCGCCATCCTGTCGCCGGACAAGCTTGCGCCGCTGCTGGGGCACGGGCTGTGCGCCATCGTCGAGATCACCCTGGACCGGCAGGGTGCGGAGTTGCTCGAAGCCTTCGAGGCCCGTGTCGCCGGGGATGGCGCCGTACAGCAGTGTTACCGCGTGTCGCCTGGGCCGGATTTCGTGTTGGTGGTACAGGCACGCGACATGCCCGGTTACCTCGCGCTGGCGCAGCGCCTGTTCACCAGCGACGCCAATGTGCGCAACGTAAAGGCATTTTTCAGCGTGAAGCGCAGCAAATTCGGAGCACAGCTGGTCATGCCGGCGCGCCGGGCAGCATCGGCAGCATCGGCAGCGTCAGGCTGATCCGGCATCCCGCGCCGGGTTCGCTCTGGGCCTGGATGGTGCCGCCATGCCGTTCCACGATCAACCGTGCCAGGGCCAGGCCGATACCGATACCCTCGAACTGCCGGGTGCTGTGCAGGCGCTGGAACACCCGGAACAGCTTGTCGGCGAACCGTGGCTCGAAACCGGCGCCGTTGTCCTGGATGTGCAGCTCACACCAGCCGTCACCCAGCGCACGCCAGCCGATGTCGATGGTGCCAGGATCGTTTTGGCGCGTGAACTTGACGGCGTTG